>NZ_OY764544.1:604132-906198 GCF_963668475.1 uncultured Methanospirillum sp. | reverse complement strand
AGATGATTATGCGGGCATTTTCTGGTGAGACTGTTAACTTCAGGTGGGATCACCGGAAGATTACTGGCGAGATTTTTCCTGCAAATGTCACACTGAACCTCATTCAGTATGAGGGACGAACCTGCCTCATGGCAACGGTTATCGACCAGAGTGAGGTTGTAAACCGGATCAATGCCATGACTGCTCTAATTCAATATGTCCCCTTTTCGATCCTCACGATTTCTCCTGAATCTGAAATTCTCCATGTGAATCCTGCATATTGTGAGGTTACGGGTCATTCCAAAGAAGAAGCAAAAAAAATCGGGTTTAAAAATCATACCGTACTTTCCCGTGAAGGAGGGAGTATTCAGGATGCTATCAGACTTAAAAGCCCGGTTTCTGGTAAATTTGCATGCCATTTTAAGACCGGGGTCAAGCATCTTGATTACACGTACATCCCTGTTCTCAACCATAATCGTGACGTTGTTCAACTGTATCATATCATGGTTGATCAGACAGATCTTGTCAACAGACTCAATGAATCCCAGTTATTAATTGATGAATGTCCGGCCGGGATAATCACCATGGATATAGGGGGTAACATATCCTCAACAAACCGGGCGTTTTCCTCAATATCACAGTTGCCAATTCAGACTATCACCTCCATGAATGTTCGTGATTTTAAAATCATTTCAAGAAAAGGCACCACATTCTCTGATGTTGCGAGATCAGGTAAACCAGAACGGGGAGAACTTGTGGTTGATTTTGGCAGCGGACAAAAGAGTCTGGAGTACAGTTACATTCCTGTCGTAGATACCAATAACACAGTTACCAAGGTTATTACCACATACATCGATATGACTGGTGTAAACAGACTCGTCGAATATCTTGAAAAATCGGTTCAGATAGTTTCAGAAAATATTGGGAACCTTGCTGATGGGAAAACAATGTTTACCACATCAGTAATTCCTGCGGATGAGTACACCCGATCAGCATATGAAAATTTTGTTACCATACAAAAATCCATTGACAAAGCTCGCCTTGCTATTAGTAGTCTCGTCGATGATTCGATAAAATTTTCACAAGAAGCAGCGTCGGGCCATCTCTCATATCGTGCCGATCCAGACCGGCATCAGGGTGATTACAGGACAATCATCAAGGGTATGAACACTACCCTTGATTCGATTAATATTCCTTTGAATGAAGCAATGCGAATATCTGATGAATATTCGGGATATAATTTTACGGCCCGTTTTTCTAACAAACAGGTAATACAGGGAGAATGGGTCTCATTTCAACAATCCCTTGATCATATTGGCAACGAGGTATCATCAGTACTGTCCCAGACAATAGAAAATATCCAGGATCTAAAGAAGAATACTGAAGAGGCAAATGCCAGTATCGAAGAGATTACTGCCGGTTCAGGTGAAGTTACATCTTTGATGTCTGCAATTCGGAAGAAGACCGAACAGAGCGATTCCAGCACGAAACAGATACTCAACGCCATGAACGATATGGTTGATGTTGTGAGTTCGGTATCTATGAAAGCAGATGAGGTTGCAACCCTCTCGTTAGAGGCTACCACCTCCGCAAAGCAGGGAATTGAACTTGCACATACCTCTGTATCCTCGATGCAGGCGATTACCTCATCATCAGAACACATCGGTACAATCATATCTGACATCAATGAACAGATGAACGAGATCGGAAAGATTGTCAAGTTAATATCTGATATTGCCAGTCAGACTAATCTTCTTGCCCTGAACGCAGCAATAGAGGCTGCCCGGGCAGGAGATGCGGGACGAGGTTTTGCAGTTGTAGCATCTGAAGTAAAATCACTTGCACAGGATTCCAGAAAGTCAGCTGAGACTATCGCTGATCTGATCTCATTACTCCAGCAGAAATCACAGTCTGCAACTGAAGCAATGGCTGACTCAAACAGGGTCGTTCTTGAAGGAAGACAGTCTCTTGAGCAGACGGTCCGGGCATTCGACGAGATCGCTCAAAAAATAGAGGATATCAGCAGTCACATCACAGAGGTTGCATCAGCTTCAGAAGAACAGGCTGCATCGGTTGAGGAGGTTACATCCAGCATACAGGAGATAGCAGGTCTCACTCATACTATTACCGATGAAAGCGTTTCTGTTTCGAGTGCATCACAAGAAATTTCGTCGGCTTTATCCCAGATTAACAAGGTGGTCTCAAATATTGTGATGATTGTTGATGGTGTTTCTGAAAAAATGGCTCAATTTAAGGTATAATCTGAACATAATTTACAACCATAGGTATCAGAAATTCTATTATATATTGAGAGAATAGAGAAAGGAAATAAGGCATCCTGGGGATAAGAAAGTATGAGGTGTGCTCCACCTCAATAATAAACTGTATAATAGCAGTACTACTACAATTTAGATTCCTGTCATATCGGTCTGACAGGAATCTTTTTTTACCTCATTGTATTTTCCTAGTAGCAGAGTTTAATTATTCTGATTACTATCTATCTTCTACTCAGAAGATTGAGGCAACTTATATTTCGGGAGCAAACAAATTTATTAAGGGTGTTTATACCCCTGAATTTAACTGAAACTCTTATTGTATCAAAGAATCCCCATTGTATCCAATGGGGATTTATTCACAATTCATCTGTGATTTTTCTACATTGGAATATTTATCCGATCAGAAGAGAATGGAAATCTTCTGGTAAGAAACCAAGTACCTATTGAGATAATAGAGAAAATCAATTTGATACCTGAAGTGTCTATATATTTGAGGTGAGAACCACCTCGTCATAAAACACACCCAGGAATAACGTCCACTTTTTGAGATCCGTTCCCTGTCTGCTGTTGGACAGGGAAAAATACTTGCTGAAATCACTGTTTTGAGAGATCACATTATTGCAGAACAAGTAGGTATCTATAATGGTCATAAATATGGAGAACGTTATGGTCTCAACATTCCAGAAGGAGGCACAAACTCTCTTCCGTTAGCATTTGGAATAGGGAAGGATTTCCCTTTACCCTTTAATCCACTTCACGATCCCGGACATCCTGCTCATATGATCCATGGCCTCCCCGGCAAGAACCACCGGATCAGTCACTATCTCACCATCGTCATCCCTGATTAGCGATATCACTCTACCCGCAAACTCTGCTGACTCCTCTGCAAGCAGACGATACTGGCAATAGAGATGATATGCAAGAGCTCCATTCATCACCGCAATCCCGAATGATATCCCGGCAGCTAGTTCAGAGATCATACCCTCCCTCCGTACCGGAAAAGGTCCTGAACCGAGAGGTTACCAGATACAAATCCCCGGGTTTTCAGAGATCGGTTCCCGGATCCTGCTGAACCAAAAGCAACCATACCTGACCCGTTCATCCGGGTCTCTCCCGAGAGATCAGTACCGAAAGCACGGGAAACATCATACTCTCCCTGCTCCAAAATTCCAGAAGTGTATACAGATGGTTCACCCAAAGACCGATCACCTCCGGAATCAATAAAGATGCATCGATCCCTGATTTCTGGGTATTTCACAAACATTGATGCAAAGTCAGATACCAAAACTGGCCCGGTTCCTGATACCACCAGATCCTGCTCGTTTTCGTCTCCGGATACAGTTCTGACCATTCGGGTAGCATCAACACCCATTACTCTTGATACAAACGAACCGTTCAGATCAGAGCCTGATGTTGCCAGCATCGCTGTCCCGTCGGTGCTGATAGATGTTGCAAGATAATCAGCACCTGCAAGCCCTGCGAGAATAAGGCATATCAGCCCGACTGCAACACAATCTTTCTTCATATTCCCCCCGGATATAAACCCCAATGGTGCCCATTGGGGGCCCCATCAGGATTATTTAAAATATTTTCATGCAAAAAGAGAGGTTCAGGCCAGGATGGCAACCGTATCAGCCCAGGCCTCAAGACCGGTCCGAATCGAATCAGCCTCATAACTGGAGATGGTGACACTGTCCCTCTTGAATGTCACCGAATAGAGTTCCCCATTGCTTGCATGCGCCTTGAGTGTGCAGCTGAACGAATCCTCTGATGAATCACGGGAAGCAGTCACACCAGCCCCCATTCCGGAAGTGATCGCTGCAGTACCGGTGATCTGAGTGACGGCGGTGTTCACCGCTGCCATCGTCGGCCCACGGACCGGAATGCTCCCGACTGTCTTGGCCTCTGTATTCTCGTACACGATGGTTGCCGAATATGCTTCCTTTGTCTTTTCAACTGCAGGCTTCTGGGCTCCTGCAGATTCGTAGGTCGTGCATCCCCACGGATTGTTGTCCAGGACATCCTGGACAAGGGCATTGAATGCGGTATAGTCGGCTATTGGTGATGCGAGTTTTCGGACCGCTGACTTAACAACACTCTTCTGAGTAAAATCTCCCATTTATTCCCCCATCGTCGCAATACTGCGACAATAACTCATATGCAGTCTGCTTATAATATCTTCAGGGGATGATCATAAACCGGGTAATTATCTCTCTTCATTTTTGATAATCAACGCAATTAGCCACACCCAATCTGTTCGGGGCAGAATACTGTGATATATTATATAATGCCAGGTCGGTATGCGTACCCTGGTTTTATCGATCTTTTCAATGTTGACGCACAGTGATCTATTCGCCAATAAATGTTTGCATTTTATGTTGATTTTTTGACCGCAATCTTTTAGAACATATTAGGAATATCCTCTTTTTACTGCTGAATGATCACAAACCCAAATCTGAAAAAATCCCTGTGAATTCAAGCAGAAATGGTGATTGCATGAACAGAAGAGGTAGTAAATGAACATACAGTACTCCCCGTCAAATGGTTTCGCTTGGCCGCAGATCACCGAGGGGAGTGATCATAATTTCTCGTCTGGCTGTTTAATCGTATGCTCTCTTCAACACGGGATAGAACATCTCTGTACATGTGGTCCGGGTATCCTGAGATCTCACAGATACAGACACTGGAATCCCGTTTCGGGTGGCACAGATGGTCCGCAGTGCTGAGTTTCAGACAAGCCGTACTGCAGGGTATACTGCGAAAGAAATGCTACAGGATCAGGGCTATGAAGTAGCACGAGTACTCCTGCGTTCAAAAAATAAGCCCGGGAAGATAGGGCTTATCGCGTGGAACCGGTATGGGACGCTCTTTATCTGCATCAGATCCTATCGAAGCAGATTCCACCTGGAGGAAGATATTGATGCACTCTCACTGCTTCGGCAGTCTGGGTCATATCCTGGTGACATCCAGTACTGGGTTCGGGCTAAATCCTGTTGGGTCAGGTACCAGATCTGCATAGGTGGAGCGATCAGACTCGGGGGTTCTGATGATGTCAGTAACTAACCCGGCATATCTGATTCATCCTGCCCTCTGTCTGCGAAATCCATCCGATCACCGGGGCTGGTATGACTTGTGAGATCGGCATAGCAGGAGTCCTTGCAGGTCTCAAACTGCTTGTTCCCCCGGGAACTGTGTTTGAGATCAGGACTCTCGGTCCTGATGGGATCGGTTCAGGGTATTACAACACCCATGAGAAGGCGGCAGAAGATATACTCCTGCTTGAACAGGACCTGCGGATTTCAGGGATATATCTAACCCTGAATGAAGTAAACCCGGTCCTTCTTGCAAGGAGGTCAAACCGGATCAAAACGAGGCTTACGCGATCTGAAGCGACCACTGCAGACAGCGATATCGTCAGGAGACGATGGCTCCCGATCGACATCGATCCGGTCAGGATATCAGGAGTATCTTCTTCTGATTCAGAACATGAGAGTGCCATCTCTCTGGCTAACACCATACGTTCGTGGCTGTCAGATGCAGGCTGGCCAGAACCAATCCTCGCAGATTCAGGCAATGGAGCCCATCTTCTGTATGCAATCGATCTCCCGAACGATGATACTAACCGTGATCTGGTCAGATCTCTCCTCGAGCTCCTGGACTACCGGTTCTCAAATTCTGACTGCAAGGTTGATACCGCTAACTTCAACGCAGCACGGATCTGGAAAGTGTACGGAACATATGCCCGGAAAGGTGACAATGTCTCTGACAGACCACACCGGCGGTCCGGGATCATCTCATCGCCTCAAACACCGGGTATCGTCAGTCCAGGGCAGATGCATCTTCTAGTGGCAGAATTCGGTTCATCAGATTGTACAAACTCACCAGGACAGGGAAGGGATACCAATCAGGATGAACGGTCAGGTAAAGGCTTTGATCTAGGTTCCTGGCTGAAGACTCACGGGCTCTCTGCCACAGCAAAACCCTACAAAGACGGCATCCTCTACTCGTTTGAACAGTGCCCATTCTCTCACGCCCATAGCGACGGGGCTTTTGCCATCCAGTTCCCAAACGGAGCCGTCTTTGCCGGTTGTCATCATAACTCATGCGGGAGCACAAGACAGCGATGGCCTGAACTTCGGGCAATGTTCGAGCAATCTAAACCTGCTTCCAGAGCACATATGAGAGATTATCCTGGCAGATTCGGTGAACAGAACGGCCACGTCCATGCCAGAGGACCTGCCTCATCAGATACTCATGCTTCTCAACCTTCTCCCGGAGCAGGAGAAGTCCTGTCATTATGTTCAGGTGGAATGAAGCCAGGGAAGAAGGGTGAGAAGAGGGATTCTGAGAAGGGTAAGCAGAATGAGAATAAGGAGACGACGAAAGCCGGGAGCCGGATTGGAAATGAGCCGGAGACTGAGGATGAAGAAGATCCTCTCCTGCTTCGTGCACGAGAGATCCTTGCAGGTGGAAGCCCTCTTGAAACTATGCTTGAAACATTTGGAAGATACCATGAGGGCGACAAGACCGTTGCTGAATGTCTCATTCATTCACTTGCATCCCGGACTGTGATCAACAGCCGGGGTTTACATGTCTCTATCACCGGTGAGTCAGGGAAAGGCAAATCTCATGCTATTGAGACCATGAAATCGCTGGTTCCTGCAGCGTACCGGCTTGATGGGCGAATGAGTGATAAAGCACTCTTTTACATGGATGATCTCCTTCCCGGAACCGTGATCACACTCGATGATGTCAGTCTATCTGACCAGATGCAGGAGATCCTGAAAGGTGTTACAACCTCGTTTCAAAAGCCGTTTCCGTACAGGACCGTCAATACAGATAGAAAACCACAGATCTGCACGATCCCTGAACGGTGTGTCTGGTGGATTGCAAAGGTTGAGGGGGCTGGTGACGATCAGGTCTTTAACCGGATGCTCACCTGTTGGATCGACGACTCTGAAGATCAGGATCAGAAGGTGCTTGACCGGACACTTGCCGGTGCTGAACAACTGCCGGAATCACAGGTTCAGGTGAGCGAAGATGTAGGGGTCTGCAGGCAGATCTGGAACGAACTCAAAGAGGTCTTTGTGGTCATTCCCTTTGCACGGAGAATCAGGTTTCAATCTGCGGAAAACCGGCGTAACCCCGATATGCTGCTAGATCTCATCAGGACACATGCTGCACTCTGTCAGCAGCAGCGGAAGATAACACAGTCCAATGGTGTTATGTGTGTGATAGCAACAGAGGATGACTTCAACGGGGCTGCACGGCTCTTTGTCGCCCTGAACGGAGTGACCGGAGGACAGGCAAGCAAACTGACAAGCCGGGAATCTTCTCTCATTAAGACCATTGCAGCAGCCGACGTTCCCGAGATCACAACAGAAGAACTCCAGCAGGCGACCGGATGGACAAACAGTTCAATCAACAAACTGATACACGGGTACCGGTCTCATGGCAAGATTTACTCCGGAATCCTTGAAAAGTGCCCTGCCATCTCGTTCCTTGACCGGACGATCTCAGTCGGTGATGAGGGGTGCACGACAATGAGGAGAACCCGGGCATATCGCTGGGATTCGGGATTATACAGAGCGTGGGTGAAAGGTGGATCGGTCTGGCTTGCTGATGAATCATCTTCAGGAGATGATCATGGACCAGACTTCGGACCAGATAACGGGAGCGATTCACGAACCGATCCTCCATCTGGTGATGAATCTGGTTCAGATGAGCATGAGAGTTCTGTCACGTCCGATGAGTCATCAGCCAGTGAGGATGCAGGTACACCAGAAAGACTGGAGAATACATCAGGTGTCTCGCTCTCATCCATACAACCGCAGGATTTTGTCCGGGTTACCGGAGGTCTAGACCGGCGCCGGTGTTCTGTCTGCGGGAAGCGTAAGACCCGGTTTGCGGAGAAAGAATCGAAACGGAGAGACAAACCCGGGCATCACCCCGCTCTGACACTCTGTGGGTCATGTTATGCACGTGCAGTATCCCGTGCTGTTGCATCTCACGTTGTTTTGCCCGGTACAGTCGATACAACACAGATGGTGAAGCGTACAACTCCATCCGGACGATGTAATCTCTGTAATCTACAACCGGCAGTCTGGTTTGATCCAGGGTTACGGACCGGGCTGTGCGGTTCGTGTTACAACAGGTGTGCCCGGTCCGAGCGTCTTCGGTCGTTAGATAAAACCAGTCCTCCTTGATCAGTCATGTGGGAGGAGGTCGGTGGTATTGGAAGGGGGAGTGTTGGATTATCATGACGAGACCAAAAACTGAGTTATGCATCTCAAAGGGATGCCCGCATCTGATATGGGAATGGTATCGTACTTCTGGTCCTAATGTCAAGGACCGAAGGAGATCTATCTGTTCGATAATGGGAAGACAACCGGGAAATATGGACGTCTGTCCTGATGACGAAGAGGCCAGAATATTCAGGAGGAACGTCTGATGGCACCCTTTATTGAGAAGATGAGGGTTGAGTGTGGATTTGATCTATGTGGCAGGATGATCCGTGATGGTGATTCTCTGCAGGTGTATATCGATGAGATCGGCGGGTTCACAATCCCGGGGACAGTACTCTCTTCGGTGCTGATGGGCCTTGGTGACGGCTCGATATCCGGTTCCATGGACGGAGTTGTCAGGCTTTCAGAGAGTGGAAAGGGATTATATCTTGATATCGGCGGTGTATCGTATGCCAGTCCGGTTACCAGGGTCCGGGCTGTGATGAGAGGAGATCAACGAAAAGGTCCGGTGAGCAGAGTGCGATAACCAGGAATCATGCAATCAGGAGACCTTTGGTCTCTATTCTTTTTTGAGTGCTGAATACTTTCATTAGATTATGTCTAGTAATCTCATCTACCCGTTCCAGTAGTTACTCCTGAATCTATCAATGTACCTGTGACATCTGTTCTGATTGGTTCACCAAGGCGGCAGGGCGGCGAAACCAGTGTTAGGGCGGGAGTGTGCCTCACAATATAAAGGTCCTGTTTTATAAATAGCAGATGATTTGCTGAGATTGTATATTCCGGGCGGCAGGGCGGAAAAAACAGACACACAAACATAAGAAGGAGAGCTGACTATGAGAGACTGTGTCTGGAGGTTCTCCCGCCCTGATAGTACTAAATTCAATTAATTCTAGTTATTATTGAATTAAGGAGTGATCCTGGTGTTGTTGGTGGGCGGCGGTCCCCGCCCAATAATAGGAGATAGGAGATCTTTGCCGCCCTTCCGCCCGGATGGTATTTGAACACTTAACAGGTCCGTGTAAAAATTCCAGTTTTAAAGAATGGGTACTCTGGTATGATATGGAGAATCAATTGTTCCTGAACTGATTCACCAAGGATGGCTGAAATTCAGGTTCCTAGAGCATACCAGAAACCCCTTATTTCCAGAAAATTTACCCCTATTGGGATAAATGTGCAGACCCTTACTCTGTTGCCGATGAATACAGGCAATTTTGATGAAGCAAAAAGAATGATGGAGAGATCATTTGCTTCAACTATGGATGATGTACCTGAAGATTCGGGCTCAAATCATGGCCCCGATGATTTACCCTCAATAGATGGAGTTCTTGAAGATAAACAAGCAACACCATTGGTTTTTTATCTGGAAGAGATGATGGTGGGAGGTGCTGTGGTAATACTGAAAGAAGATTACAACAACGAATTAAATCTTTTATTTGTTGACCAGGATCAGCTGGACAAAGGAATCGGATATAGAGCATGGGTGGAAATTGAAAAGAAATTTCCACAAACAAAGACCTGGACAACAGTAACCCCACCCTGTCTGATGCGAAATGTGTACTTTTACGTGAACAAATGTGGTTTTCATATCATCCGGATAGATGGTCCAAAAACCGATGATCCAATGTTTGTTTTTCAAAAAGTGATGAAAAATTAAAGCGATCATTTTTTTAGACAGGCTCATTCGGATGGTAATGCCGAATCTTGTATATATATTCGGAAAAACAAGGGTAACGAGATACATTCTCTCCTAACCCATGAAAGAATTTCCGGAAATTTGTAGACATGGGTTATAACCTGGGTTATGTTCATTTGTACGAAAAATGGAGGATTAATCGTTATATTCTTTTATCCATCTCTTCGTCTGACATATCTTCCCAGAGCCAGACCATCCGGTCCAGGAACCAGAGTTTTCCCAGATAAATAAGTACCGCTCCAAGGATCAGAGGCCAAATTTCAAAAAATGCCACTCCCCATATAACCAGAAGCATCCCAATCCCGGAGACGACTGAAAGGATATTTGGCACCCGAATATGATGAACCGGTACCGGAACTTCATCCCGGTTCATCCAGAGCCGCTCCCCAAACACCGCCTTTGAACTCCAGTGTTCATACGAATCAGGTTCAGAAAAAAGCCGGGGGTTCAACCAGGTCCAGACCAAAGCGAGAACAACCGGAATAAGAGCCCACCACCCGAACCATATCCGACTCCAGAACGCAATGATCAGGAGAGGAAGAGCAGTATTCCGGGAAATTACACTCCAGGGGTTTGCATGGCGTTTCCATGTTCTGTCATCCAACCTGAAGAATGAGGCGAGAGTTCTCTCAATCGTCATATCTGTCCTGATTGAGAACATGAACATACAACGAAAAATAGTTGCTTGTATTGTGATATAATCTGGGTTTCTATGAGAGCCCATTATCAAGGGTTGTCTGACTCTCTTCATTGAGCCCGATCACATACACTCAATTCCCGTGAGTCTGTAACCGATCAATCACCCGGGCAATTCTCATACCGTAGACTGATCCCTGATGTGATATTGAGAAAAGATTATCTAAGTTTTCTTTGGGCCTTGCTCGTATTCAAAAAGATCTACGAAATAATTTATCGTTTCGAAGAAAAACTGACCATTGATGATATAAACAGGATTCGTCTTGACGAATCCTGTTTAATTCTGATATTGAAGAAATTCTCCAGCCAAAGATCAGAGCACTAATTATCACTCCGGTGATCACCCCTTTTGCCAGGTCATGAGTGTACACGACAACATCTATTGTAAGAACAATCACAACTGCATCACTCATCGGAACTTAATGAATTTCTTTGATAGAATGCCACTCTAATGTACTGATCGATACCATGATCATGACTTCGACCAGGGCAGCCTTTGGGATCTGTATCACAATATTACCATGGCAGATGATCAGAACCAGGAGAAAAACACCGGCAACCAGAGTAGAGATACGTCCAATCCCGCCTTAATTGATGTCCAAACATTGTTTGAAGAAAATGTGAAAGTTGTGTTAAGGTGCACCATTGATGCCCTCTTGCATGCTGGACTCTCATATGATCTGAAGGTCGCCATTGGGGAACCCTCTGTTGAGATCGTTGCGATTGCAAAGAAAGAGATGGCAGACCTGATTGTCATAGGTAGTCGCGGGCTGGGGGCGATAAAAGGAGTGCTGCTTGGGAGTGTGAGTCAGAAGATCGCCCAGACTGCTCCCTGTCCGGTTATGATTGTTCGATAATCTATCAATTCTGCTTGAGTGAAATACGGAGTATCCTATTTTTTCCTTGCATTGGTTCAGAACACTCAATAATGGTACTTCTTCATTCCCATCTTCACTTCATGTATTACCACAAGTCCGTTCTCAACAAGATTTTCAACCTGATCAACGATTGAGAGAACCAGTTCTTTGTATCCTTTGAATAATTACTGCGCCCAACTGATTCTGATGGTTCTTGTCATGGGCTTCGGACCAGATTGCCAGATCTACATCACATCTTCAATTCTTCCAAATTCAAAAATCAGTTATATCTGGTAGAACTATTACAGGTATGACCCCGGGGAAATGCAGTAACCAGGATGGAATTTACTGGCACAATTTACCAGAATCTGACGTTCTCGAAAAATTACAGGTCACTTCACCGGGTCTCACAAATCAGGAGGCAACAATAAGAACTGCAGAATTTGGAAAGAATGTTCTTCCAGAGGGGAGATCTGTCTCGATCCTCTCGATCTTTATTGCTCAGTTTAAAAGCCCACTCATTTATGTCCTCTTGGTTGCAGCACTTGTCTCATGGTTCTTAAACCACATGACCGATACCGCCTTCATCGGTCTTGTAGTTCTTATCAATGCAATTATTGGCACAGTACAGGAATGGAAAGCAGAACAGAGTGCCAAAGCGCTACAAAAAATCTTTCAGATCACAGCAACAGTCTACCGGGATGGCAGAGAAGTACAGATACCTGCTGAAGAGATCGTTCCAGGAGACCGGGTAACCCTTGATTCAGGCTCTCGTGTTCCTGCAGATATCAGACTTACAAAGGTTATTGACTGTACCATTGATGAGTCAATTCTCACCGGCGAATCGGTTCCGGTGTCCAAAACCACGAAAATTCTGCCAGAAGAGACTCCGGTTAGCGATCAGGTTAACATGGCCTTTGCCGGAACTACGGTAGTCAGAGGCATTGCATACGGTTATGTTACATCAACCGGGTTATGTACTGAAGTTGGAAAGATCGCAACCGTAGTCGCAGAGTCGGAGACAAACAAACCTCCACTGATTGTACGAATGGAAAAATTCTCACGACACATTGCACTGATAGTTCTTGTCTTTTCTTTTATCCTGGGATTCATCGCCATCATACAGGGTATGGAGATCTTTGATGTCTTCTTTTTTGTAGTCGCGTTGGCAGTATCAGCGATTCCAGAAGGTCTTCCAGTTGCATTAACAGTGGTGTTATCGATTGCAACCCACCGGATGTCACAACGGAATGTGATCATCAGGAAAATGACCGCTGTTGAGAGTCTTGGATCCTGTACACTTATTGCTAGTGATAAGACCGGGACGCTGACCATGAATGAACAGACTGCCCATGTACTCACCCTTCCTGGTGGAGAAGATCTTGCGATAACAGGAACCGGATATACCGGAGAGGGCAGAATAACAACATCTGATGGGTATGATCTCTCAGAGAAGGTAAGAGATCAGGTTCAACAGATCTGTCTTGTTGCAACCCTCTGTAGTGAAGCCAGACTCACTCATATCAATGGAACATGGGAGTATACAGGCGATCCTATCGACGTGGCCTTTCTTGCATTGGCCAGAAAAGCAGGGTTTGACACCACCGAGATCATTCAATCGGTCGATCGTCCTCTCTTCGTTCCTTTTGAAGCAGAACGGAGATACTCAGCTGCAGGGTTCTTTTATGCCGATGGGTATCGATTTGGAGTAAAAGGAGCTGCTGAAGCGGTTCTGCCTTCATGCACCACGATGAGAACAAAGGATGGGGATCTCCCCGTTGATCATATATCTCTAAAAAATTCCATCGAAGATCTGGCAGAAGAGGGATACCGGGTACTTGCCGTAGCTGAAGCACAGAATAGAGAGATACCGTATGAATTGATGCCGAACGCTCTTCCTCCATTAGTGCTCCTTGGCCTTGTTGGCTTTATCGATCCCATTCGCCCTGATGCACAGGAAGCAGTGAAAGAATGTCAGAAAGCAGGGGTTGTTGTGGTGATGGTAACAGGAGATCACCCGATAACAGCCCTCAGTATATCAAAGAGATTAAACATCGCAACTGACTCATCACAGGTTCTGACCGGTGTAGATATTGACGATATTGGATCATTCGAAGTTCCCGAATTTTATGAACGGGTAAAAGGATCCAGAGTTTTTGCTAGAGTTACCCCTCTTCAGAAACATGCAATCGTTGATGCATTGATTAAAGTCGGAAATTATGTTGCAGTAACTGGTGACGGTGTCAATGACGCTCCTGCTCTTCGGCGAGCTCATATCGGTGTTGCCATGGGATCAGGAACCGACATTGCCAAGGATAATGCAGCCATGATCATCACAGATGATCGATTCTCTTCAATAGTTGCAGGAATTGAAGAAGGCAGGTATGCATATGATAATATTCGAAAAGTAACGTATCTTCTCGTATCAACAGGAGCTGCCGAAGTCATCTTCTTTACCCTGGCACTCATTTCACACCTGCCGATTCCATTTCTGGCAGTTCAACTTCTTTGGTTAAACCTTGTAACAAATGGCATTCAACATATCGGCCTGGCGTTTGAACCGGGTGAACCTGGTGCAATGACCAGACCTCCCAGGCCGCCTGATCAGGGTATTTTCAACAGACTCATGATCGGAGAAGTTCTCGTCTCATCGATAATCATGGGATTAATTGGATTTTTCTCATGGAGATATCTGATTGATCAGGGATATGACGAATCAACTGCCCGGAATTTAGCACTGCTCCTGTTTGTGTTACTTGAAAATGTTCATGTTTTTAATTGCCGCTCAGAGTTTGTTTCAGTTTTTAAAATGCCACTTAAACGGAATCTGTTCTTAGTCTTCTCAGTGATCGGTGCTCAGTTCATTCACCAGATAGCCATGCACACACCGATTCTACAACAAGTACTTGGTCTTCAGCCGGTAGGATTATCTGATTGGATCATGCTGTTGGCATTCGCATGTCTGGTAATTCTCGGAATGGAATTGTTCAAAGTGATATGGCCTATTGCATTTGAAAAACCAGAACCAAACATATTAAGCAATCAGTAACTTTTTTCAAAAACGTTCGATTTTTTGAATGTTGTCAAATATTCTGATAATCAGGGATATCTGAAAAAAGAGGTAATGTTTGGTTTTAGTTCCGGCGCAGTATAACAAGGGCATCAAATCCTGTGGACAACTGAAAGGATATAGGTACCCGGCGATGATGAGGTGGAACAGGAACCTCATCCCGGTTAAGCAATAGCCGCTCCCCAAACACCGCCTTTGAACTCCAGTGATCAAACGAATCAGGCTCAGAATAAAAGCCGGGGGTTCAGCCAGGTCCAGACCTAAGCTAGAGCATCCGGAATAAGAGCACACCACCCGAACTTTACCCGACTCCAGAACGCCAGGATCTGGAGAGGATGAGCAGTATTGCGGGAAATTACACTCCAAGGGTTTGCATGGGGTTACCAGGTTCTGTCATCCAGCCCGAAGAATGAGACGATAGTTCTCTTATACATACTCCCTTATGGCCAATACGAAAATTCTTTATTTCACAAAAAGACCTGCCTAGTGTCAGATGTGAAAACAGACCTCCATAATAATTAATATCCTTAAAGATCGTTCCTATGCACAAGGGGGATAAAACATGAATGATGCTCTTTTATCACCAGATATCTTTACATTCGTAATAGTCCCTTTCATGATATTTTGTGCCAGGATATGCGATGTCTCAATCGGTACGGTAAAATACATCTTTATCTCACGCGGTTTTAAAAATATTGCCCCATTTTTTGGTTTCTTTGAAGTGATAATCTGGCTCCTGGCAATCGGTCAGGTCATGAATAACATTACCAATCCAGTCTGTTATATCGCATATGGGGGAGGTTTTGCCACCGGCACATACATTGGGATGGTACTTGAAGAAAGGATGAAACTCGGACTCTGTATTATCCGATTGATTACTGCAAAACCTGCCGAAGATTTTATTTTAAAAATTCGTCAGCATGGTTATGGGGTCACCAATATTGCAGCTCATGGTGCACGTGGTGAGGTCACTCTCATCTTTATGGTGGTAAAACGAACAAAAATATCACAACTAATCGGTTTAATCCGTGAATTCAATCCTAACGCATTCTTCACCATCGAGGATGTCAGGAGTGCATCTGAAGGAATCTTTCCCAGTGAGCCGATGAATTACCCGCTTTCTTATTTTAAACGGCCATTTTCTCTATTTGCCAAGAGAAAATAGAACTCTCGTACCGGCACTGCTCATCGATCTTTAATTAAACTACTCATGGGTTGATCCATACTACATATGATCCAGATATTATCTGATAATCTGATATATATGATAATCAAATAATGAAATAAATTTATACTATTACGTGAAAGAAGGTATGGTCACATGCGATTTATTAATTAAATGTGGCATGAAACACCTGAACACTCGATGGAGGGTTAGATGAAGACACTCAACCGATCCATACTCCATCGAAGTACATAAGAACCGGGGTAGATCCAGAAGAAGGCCGATCTCTCTGAACCTTCTACCCTCTGTTTGATTCAATCTGCCTTATCCTGTTAGTTTCAGGTGTGGGTGTTACGTAATCAATGGTGAGATCGATATTCCTTTTCACTCGGAGATGTTCTGATGACTGGTTATCTATTGCTTGATCTGGTATTTGCGATATTTTTCATAGGAGCAGTAGTTTTTTGTCTCTATTCGTTTCTTCAGATGATGCAGCAGAGAGAACAACAGAAAATGCTCTGTGCACTAAAAACCCTTCCCGGCATTGAGTTAAAAAGTGTACAGATTCTGGATCTGCCTGCTCCTCTGGAACGTTATTTTCATCAGAGTCGTTTTGATATGATAAAATGCCTTCCCTGTTTGGAGGTTCAGGTATCAGGATTCTGGCAGCCGAAACCGGGTTCTCCAGCGATACCCGTCTGCGGAGACATATATTATTCCATTAACCGGCCGTGCTTTATGGAATTATTCAGGCCTACAACGTGGCCTCATATCTTAAAAACTATAATTTTTCACCAGTCGGTGAATGATGGGTATATTGAAGAGAGATTCTTTTCAGTACTTCCCATGCGTAGAGAGTCTGGATCCTGTATCAGACAGATGGGACTTATCAAGTATTTTTTCCAGTCTGTTTGGTTTCCCTGGATTTTGCATCCATCCTTATACCTGAACTGGGAGCATGTTGATGAAAGAACAGCACGTTTTACGGTATCAGATTCTCTCATTCCGCTTGAGTTTATTGTAAAATTCAATGAATCAGGCCTTATCGAAGAGATGAGATCTGAATGTAATCTGGTTTTTTGCGATAAACACCACTCGTGTACAAAGTTCATCGTATTATATGGGATGTATTGTGACATTCAGGGCCTCCATATCCCCCAGGTAATAAAGATCTTTAAAAATGATGCCAGTGAAAAGAACCTGTATCAGCATCTGACTCTTGTTTCGTACCATAATGCGAGTGTACCTCCATTTTCATCATAGCATAACTGGAATAAACCGGAACTTATTCTGATGACGGTTTCTCAATTATGATCTGATAATGTGAATTCGTTGAAATTCTCTCATTCGAATCCTTCCGGTTTTAATGGGGAGATTACTGTACTTCAGTCGGGTATTGATTCACGGTGGCATATCTCTATCATCTTAATGGCTAATCACTAATAGTATTCATACCGGCAAACTATTAAATAATTAAAATGATACGGATAACCGCCATAGGTCCATCGTTTGATGTCCATGAATAATAGATCCGGATTTATGGCACGTTGTACTGCCAATAGACCAGATCGATTTTTATTCAACAATGGTATCCGAAAAGTTCCATACCCTCAACGGACCGGCTTCAGATTCAGATCATCAGTCTCAGTGGAATAACTGGCAATGGCAGGTCCGGCACAGTATTACTGATGTGAAAACCCTTGAACGGATGCTTGAGATCTCATTATCAGAAAAAGAGAGGGAAGAGATTCAGAAGACCATCGATATCTTCCCTATGTCGATAACTCCATACTATCTTGCATTGATTGACAATGCTGATCCGTTTCATGATCCCATCTTCAAACAGGCTGTCCCCTCTGCCGGAGAGTTGATCATAGAAAATTATGATCTGCATGACCCTCTAAGTGAAGAGATAGACAGCCCATGCTCACTGATTACTCACCGATATCCGGATCGGATTCTTTTCCTCATCAGTAACTCCTGTGCCATGTACTGCCGTCATTGCACACGGAAAAGGAAGGTTGGAAAAATTTCATCAATGCCTTCAAAAGATGACTTTGATAAGGCTTTTGAATACATCGAAACCCATCCGGAGATCCGTGACGTTCTCCTCTCTGGTGGAGATCCGCTGATGTCATCTGATTCTCAATTGGATATGATCTTAAGCAGATTACGCAGGATTCCACATATTGAGATCATCAGAATCGGAACCCGGGTCCCCGTAGTCCTTCCATACCGGATAACAGATGAACTGGTAACTGTTCTTAAAAAACATCATCCACTCTGGCTCAACACACATTTTAATCATCCGCATGAATTTACCGATGCATCATGTGAGGCTCTTTCAAAACTAGCCAATGGAGGAATCCCTCTTGGAAATCAGTCAGTATTATTAGCAGGTGTAAATGACTGTCCAAACATCATGCGAAAACTCGTTCACGAACTGGTGAAAAACCGGGTCAGGCCATATTACCTCTTCCAATGTGATCTTGCTGAAGGACTCGCTCATTTTAGAACACCGGTAGGAAAAGGTACCGAAATTATTGAGAGCCTTATCGGACATACATCCGGTCTCGCTGTTCCGACATACGTGATCGATGCACCGGGAGGAGGAGGAAAAATTCCGGTTATGCCGCATTATCTCGTATCCTGGTCATCAAATAAAGTAGTTCTTCGCAATTACGAGGGGATGTTTTCAACGTATCAGGAACCTGATCAATACGAGCGACCAGCCTGCGATCTCCAGTGTGGGCAATGTAATCTTCAGCATTCAGGAGACAGTGGATATCTTATGAGAAGAGCACACGGAATTGAGGCGTTACTTTCAGATTATGAGAGTGAGATAACTATTCTCCCTGCAGATTCAGAGCGGGTAGCGAGGAGGCAGGATGGAGAATGATGCAATTTACCCAATCGGAAAAAGTTGTCTCCACCATGGATATCTGAATAACCGGATATATCTCATGAAATATCATCCTGATGATACTGAACTATTGATCAAACACATCATCGGGCTGCGAACCACATATGGATACACAAAATTAGTCCTTAAAATCCCTAAATCGTGTGAAAAACTATTCACATGTTGCCATGGAACTCAGGAGGCGTGTATTCCAAATTTCTATCCAGATGAAGACGATGCTCTATTCATCTCACGCTTTTATGATCCAGGCCGAAGTCTGGATGCAGCTTCTGATACCATACACACAATCCTTCAGGTTTGTAAAGAAAAAATTCATAGAACGACCTGTGTCTCTGAACAGATGCTCGTAAGACCGGCAAACCCTTCTGATGTTCATCTGATGGCTGCTCTCTATCACCACAATTTTTCAACATATCCGTTTCCGATCCATGATCCCGGTTACTTACTCGAAAGTATGAATCACGGGATTTCATTCTATGTCGGAGAACTCGACGGGAATATTGTTGCTCTTGGGTCATGTGAAGTTGATTCGTATGCATCAGCTGTTGAAATGAGTGATCTCGTGGTTGATCCAAGGAACCGTGGCTATGGACTGTCAAAAGCGATCCTCAACTACATGGAGAACCAGATGATAGAGAGTCGGATAAAAACATCATATACTATCTGCAGAGCCGAATCTGCACCGGTGAATCTGCTATTTGCAGGAGCGGAGTATTCATATGGTGGAACCCTGGTGCAGAATACAAATATCTGTGGTAAGATTGAGAGTATGAATATCTGGTACAAACCACTATCTACATAATCCTATAATTTTTCCATTTTTGATGGATTCAATCTGAATCAGATCTTATGTATCTATCATAGATATTGGAATGGGATATCCTGTATGAGCAATATCTGGTGGATGAATCCCGGCTTTCTGGAATGCATCCCATGCATGCCTGGTAATATCTGATTTGAATTTAAATTCATGCCTGAGATCATTCACGTATGCTTTTACCAGAATTTTTCGATATATGGGATGATTCTCAACAAGAATAACATATGGCCGTGTTTCTGATATGTAAACATACCTGGAGGTTATTACTGCTTCAGTGAGTAACCTTATTGCATCATCGACATTGGCATCATAAGATAAAAAGAGGTCCGTGATCACCATCATCTCGGCAGAGCCCGCATTTGCACTAGAGACTGCCTTACTCATGATTGCATAGTTTGGAATTGCAACACGGCTATCTCCGGGAGTAACGATAATAGTTTGAATGATCCCGATATCAATAACTTCTCCGTAATAATCATCAATGGTAATTTTATCGCCGATTTGGTATGGTTTTTCAAGAATGATGATAAATCCGGCCACCATATCTGCTACAAGATCCTTCAGTCCAAACCCGAGACCTGCACCGATAAGTCCTGAAAAAACCGTCAACTCTGCGATTCCAAGAGTGATAAGTGGGGATACAATGAGGTATACAGCGAAGAGATAAACAAAAATTTTCAGAATCGGGATGACCATTGAGAGGATATGCCGCTTTGTTCCGAGTTGCTCTGATAGAATTCGAAGTAGGAAGTCCATCCCCATAACGACAATATACGCAAAAATAAGCACCAAAATACTTGAGATCATCCAGAACGGATCGGTTAAAATCTGGGCGAGATGAACAGGATTTGCTACTTCCGGGGTTATCCTAGTCAAATTTGTCAGATTCGTAAGAAGCGATGAAGTATTTGCCATAATTACCACACCATCCTGATACGTTTCATCTCCCTGGTTATGCCTGCAAGTGCAAGTGGTTCTATAGAGATCCGTTCACCTTCGAACGATATCAACCTCATATCACGCAATTTTAAGAGAATCAGATCCAGATTGAGATCATCAGGTATAACTGAAATAAGATCATGTATCTGCACATCTTCGAGTGCGATAATAAGCGAAAGTGTATACGCAGTTTCTGGATCAGATATGCCTGAAAGAGAAGGTGGCGTCAGTCTGCTCAATCTGATCTCCCAGGCATCAAGTGAATTTTCCCAGACTTTCCTGGCTATCCCCGGGTTCCCATTTGAAATTTGAGCGAGTCTTTCAAAGATGAGTTCGGCTGGTTCAATTTCATGCCCTTTTTTCCGAAGTAGTGCTGCAATGAGCCGTATACGCAATGAATAATACCAAAAACTAAATGGTATGTTAAGAAGAGGAATGGTGAATTTCTTTAACTTCTTAATAACCAGCAAACGTCTGGGAACCGGAGTATCTATTATATAAAAAACTGAACTTACCTGTTGGGAGAGAATAAACTCCTGAAGCTCCTGATTGGTCTTTTCCTTAAGTACGATTTGTGTCGGGAAGATGGATCCGATATCTTTGACCGCATGAAGATATCGCCAGGCATGAATATTCCATGTGGTTATCCAGATCTTTTCTTTTTGACAAAGAAGTTTGATGAATGAGTCAAGTACCTGAAACCCTCCGATTATACGGCGATAGAGAAACTGGCAATTTTCTACAATGACGATATCTGCATCCCCGGTATTCGTAAGGATAGAAATATCCTCAAAATAGGAGGTGAGGGTGATCTTCACCGTTCTACCTGGATGAATACATGAAACTTTCGAGACTATATCGTCTCTTCCTGCCATAAATTCAGATATTAAAGCGATATTGTGAATCTTTCCTGATACCCCCTCATCGATAGCATAGAGTAGCCGATCTGTTTCATGAGACCAGACCGTACTGATCGGCAGATTGCATCCCGATGAGTGTTCTTGTTCCATCGATACCATAGTAAGCATCCAATCTTTAAGATTGTACCTTCGCCTTCGTCGTGAATGGAAAACCTATACGTAATTGTTTGTATGGATAGATACTGGATGTGAATTACATTCAGGTTTCACATAATAATCCTCGTGATTACGCCATGGATCTTTTCCGGGGGAAGAGAATAAAACTGGACAAAGGGAGGGGCAGCCTTCTTCATAATTCCAAAGATCTTCCAGACCATCCGATCACTGATGATATTCTCCATACCATAGAAGATGGTCTTCTCTTCAATTCCACGCTCCCTGATAAGTGCCTCAATATCCAAAATTTCCATGTATCCTGTTTCTATTAGCAATCCTGAAAGACCTGGTGCACAATCCTCCAGGTAGGTTACCTTAACCCCAAAAGGATAATCCTTCATCCTGATGGACACAAGGATGTTATGTTTATATATTATCTCATTTTTGAAAAAAATCTGGCCGATATATGGTGAGATCTGGTGAATATCAGAGGTAAAATACAGGGCTGTTCCCGATATCTTGCACCTGCTCATATAGAGTTCCTCATATGCCGGAATAAACTCCTTCATGGGGATTGGTTTGAGTTTTACCCGTAACTTCTCCTGACCGCTGATAAATATAATAATTATCGTAAACGGGACTAATGCGAGAAGAAACGACCAGTATCCTCCATGAGGGAGTTTGGTCAGCGATGCAAGGAAAAAACTGAGATCGACACAGATCAATACACATGATATAAGTGATTTCAGAGGATCTCTCATAATCAGGAATATTAGAAGCAACATCATTGCTGATATCGTCATATCTCCGGCAACTGCAAGTCCATATGCCGCAGCCAGGTGCTCGGATGATCCGAACATACCCATCACTATCAGCACCGCTGCCATAAGGGCCCAATTCACGGCATCGATATAGATCTGGGAGTGAAGTTCTGATGACGTAAAATCGATCTTCAGCTTTGGAAGTATCCGGGTTGTCATTGCCTGGTATACAATCGAGAACATACCGCTGATCATGGCTTGTGATGCAATAATCGTGGCAACAACACTCAGCAAAAGAAATGGAATATACAAAGTACCAAGTTGATCAGAGACCATGTTGAAGAGGACCGTACTCATCGACCCATGCTGGATGACATACGCTCCCTGCCCCAGATAACTGAGCATCAATGCAGGAAAGACAAAATACCATCCTTTTACGATAGGTTCACGACCCAGGTGGCCCATGTCTGCATAGAGGGCTTCGCCACCAGTGATGCAGAGGATTACTGCAGAAAGGATAAAAAAAGCAGTCAATCCGTTATTAAGAAGAAATGAAAGTGCATAGTGTGGACTTAACGAGAAGAGCACATGAGGTGTTCCAACGATTGAGATGATGCCGGTTATTGCAAGCATCGAAAACCAGATGAACATTACCGGACCAAAAGCCCAGGCGACCCGCTCTGTTCCCTTCTGCTGAATAAAGAAAAGTGAAATCGCAATAATTGCAGCAATACAGAGAAGAACAAATTCACTTATTCCTTCCAGACCTGGGACAAGTCTGATCCCTTCAACCGCAGAAAGGATGCTGATAGCGGGGGTGATCACACCATCACCCATGAAAAGACAGACTCCAATTATTGCAAGAAATGATACTACCGGGACGAGTGGTCCTTTTTTTAAGAGAGAGATAAGGATGCCTTTCAGAACGATGGTTCCTCCTTCACCCTTAATCCCGAGATTCATAGCCAGCCAGACATATTGGATGGATATAACAAGAATGAGACTCCAGAAAATGAGTGAGAGGACACCGAGAATATTATCTTCGGTAGGGAGAATCATCAAAAGAATTACTCCCATCGTATAGATCGGGCTGGTTCCGATATCTCCGAATACAAGGCCCAGGGATTTCAAAACTCTTGATGAATCCAGGGCATTCATACTAATCGTTTTTTAACAACAGTTAAATTACTTCTGGTTTAATGGTTATTTGTAACTAGTATATGTGGGCACTATCCTCTACAGTGTGTGTTAATACGCATATATCCAGGAAGGCATGTGAGATTACTCAGGAGTGAATATGTTCTCAATCCCGTCATTTGTCGCACCAACAAAACGGATCTTACTCATTGCAGTCGTTGTGGGAATCATTGCAGGAATAGGTTCACTCCTCTTTTTTGAGGGTCTGAAATGGGGAACTGCATTTTTCATGGGATATCTGCAGCACTATGCATACCCCCAGGAAGGTCAGACTATAGCTGAGATTAGTCAGTGGTCTGGTCCACAATCTCTCACCCTGTTGATCCCGATTCTCTGTTTTGGAAGTCTTCTGACCGGAATCCTGGTAACCAGGTTTGCACCTGAAGCAGAAGGACATGGAACCGATGCTGCAATCAAGGCTTTCCATGGCGAAGGAAAAATCCGCAGGAGGATTCCACTTTTAAAAGCACTCACAGCAATTCTCACCATCTCTACAGGAGGAAGTGCAGGAAGAGAAGGGCCATCAGCACAGATATCAGCAGGATTTGGATCAATGGTAGCTGAACTCCTCAATCTCACCCCGAGTGAGCGACGAATTGCACTCACAACCGGCATAGGGGCTGGCATCGGGACAATATTCAAGGCTCCCCTGGGAGGAGCCATACTTGCTGCCGAAGTACTCTATACCCGGGATTTTGAATCTGAAGCGATTGTTCCTGCATTTCTGGCTTCTATCATTGGGTACTCCATTTTCGGGTTATTCGAAGGATACTCCCCAATATTTATTCTGACATCCCAGTGGTGGACCGTCTCACAGATTCCCATGTTTATCCTGCTCGGCATTCTGTGTGCAGGGTTTGGGCACCTGTACATCTTCACGTTCTATGGAGCTCGTGATACATTCTCTGATTTTTTTAAACGCCATAATCTCCCTGCGTTTTTAAAACCAGTATCCGGTGCTATCCTTCTGGGATTGATCGTAATAATTCTTGCAAAAATCTCTCCTGATGGGGAGATGCTTGGGCTTGCAAGCATGGGGTCGAGTTATGGATATACGCAACTCATGTTTTACTCCATGGTTCCACTTAGTGTCCTGATTCTTCTTCCTTTTATGAAAATTATCGCCACATCACTGACGCTTGGATCCGGGGGAAGTGGAGGAGTATTTGCCCCGGGACTGACAATCGGAGCAGCAATTGGGGGAGCACTTGGCACAATCCTGCATCTTGTAAATCCGGTTTATGTGCCGATTGAATCAGTTCCGGTGTTTGTAGTCGTTGGGATGATCTCTCTCTTCGGAGCAGTTGCAAATGCCCCGATTGCTGTGCTGATCATGGTTGTTGAGATGGTAGGGAGCATCACGATACTCGTCCCGGCCATGGCTGCTGTCGCAGTCTCAAATCTCCTGACCGGAGAAAACACCATCTTCAGGCAACAGGTTCAGACAAAAGCACAATCCGGAGCTCATCGTGGAGAATTTGATCGTGAAACTCTCGAAGGGATTGCAGTGAAAGATGCTATGTCTCCTGCATCAAAAGTGATTACTCTCTCTCCTGATGACTCTGTCTGTCTGGTCAGGAAATATATGGCCGAGACTGATCATACCGGGTATCCGGTGTTGGAAGATTCGCGACTCGTTGGAATAATTACGAATCATGATTTGAGAAATTCACTGATTAGTGAGGAGTTATCACAGATGATCAGGGATGTAATGACCACTCATCTTCACGTGGTTACTCCGGAGAGTACACTTGAGGATGCTCTTGTTGCAATGGTAACCTACTCTATCAATCATCTCCCTGTGGTGGAATATGAATCATCAGATCATCTTGTTGGTTTTCTTACCAGGACCGACATTCTAAAAACCTACTCCCGATCCAGCCACAGTTGTAATATCCTGCCAGTGGTGGACCAGAATGTATCATCCTGAATGTGAACAATCGATTATGAGGTTTTTGATAGCCTCACACTTTCAATAATAATTATCAAAGAGAAAAATATCTATATAGAAAAATCCACAACTCTCATTGTCACTATCATTTGTGAAGAGCAACTGATGTGACTCCATCATTGGTACTGCTGATAGTGAACATGTTGATACTCTGACCCACCTTCTTTTTTTTAATGAAATTTAACCCCCAGTGTGTAAAAACCGAAAAGAAATGCTGAATACTCTGTGTCCAGTCAAAAAGATACTGCCATTATCATGTCGCCGGTTCACAATTGAAGCGCGATGGGTTTTTATAATGTTCTCCGGGATGTGTGGAAACAGGGAAGAAATTCATGGATAGTTTTCTGCTTGATCTGATCTTTCTCTGGATTATCATCGCAACTGGAAAAAATCCTGAATCTGAAGAAGATCACGTTCCATTTAAACTCCCGACTCAATACATTTTAATAAATTGGGCAGAAATTAATCTCTAGCAAAAATAATGCACCTTACTACTTCTTGTTAGAGGAAATTCCCATACAGTGCAATCAGTATTATCGCAATAAAGGGAACTTGAATTATTGAATTCTTTGTAATCTGGGGAATGATCCGTGAGACCTGCCTTCCTATCTCCTGAAGTGTGATCTCATCATCCCAGAGGGTTGTTTCCTTACCTTTTAATCTGGTTATATCTCTGAAATCAAGGAGTATCTGCATCTCACCTGAAGACTCCCTGAAGAATGGAATCAGATAGCAATCAAGCCAGATATCACGGGACTGATATGAAAAGGATAACTCTACACGATTACCAAGGCGGGTTCTCATAACTGAATCAAGGGTCACTCTCCAGAACTCCTGATCTCCCGGCAGAGGATTTTCTGATATATGGTTCCCTTTGAGTTCTTTACCGTCACAGTTGAAGAACATCTCGTATGCTTTGTTTACAAAGATATACTGCCTTTCAGCACTGAGGACAACAATCAGGTCTTTTGAAGCATTCAGAATATTTCTGACCAGTTCTTCACTTTTGATTAATGCATTTTCAAGGGTACGGATAGAGGTGATATCACGCATCGACTGAATTGCCCCGATGGTATTACCTTCAACATCCATTAAGGGTGAAGCCTTGACCCAAAAGACTACCTCTTTTCCGTCTTTACCTATTCCTTTTGTCTCAGCGGTCAGAACTCCGTCTTCCTTTGTCATATTTTGAAAATAACTTTTTATCTCGATATTATCGGGATCAAAGACAAAATCTGCAAGGATTGGACGGCTGTAACCAAAGATTGAGGGTGTGAAGAGTGATCGTTCTTTTCCGATAACATGCTCTGATCTGACTCCTGTCATCTCTTCCATCGCTTTATTCCATAAGATGACCCGACGATCAGTGTCGATCACAAAGGTGGGATCAGGAAGGTGATTGATCACTTCAGAAAGGCCATGTTCTGACTCTTTCAGCTTTCGCTCTGACTGGACCCTATCGGTAGTATCAGTACCGATGCATAGTATCTCTGGAGATGAGCGTTCATGAGGTGCAATCACCTTAAATGTCCAGGATATCCAGATGGGCTGGCTCTCAACAGAGTACTCGATCTCTCTCTTCTTTATCAGGTTCGGCGTTGTGAGAAGCGAATCAATCAGAGAATCTGCAAAATCCTGCATGTCAGGGGTATCTGGTATGCATACACCTTTCAGAAAATATTTTTTCTCCGGAGAATCTATTCCAAGGACTTTTGCAGCGAGGGAGTTACTGAAGATCAATTCACCTACAGATGAAAATTTGAGGATTAGATCGGTTGAGTTTTCCACCAGTTGTTCATACTGATGCTTACTTAGTTCAAGTTCTTCTCTGACCCTTTTGTATCTGGTATTCTCTTCACCAAGTTTTTTATTGACTTTCTCAAGTTCGGTTGTACGCTCCTTGACAAGTTCCTCCATGTTTGTCAGGGTATTCTTGAGTTCAGTAATATCTTCGAGAATGATAATTATTCCTCTCGATCCCTGCTCAAAGAGGGTGGGGATTATTCTGATGTAGAAATGGGTAACTGCATCAGGACGGGTAATGTCTTCTTCTAAAAATTGAGGCTCACCGTTCATCGCCTGATTGAGGAGATCAAGCCGGGCTTCACTCACATATTCACCGAGAGGACTATACCTGATATCTCTACCGATTAGATCCTCTGCAGACAACTGGAAGAACTCCAGGAATGATTCATTTACCAGCTTGACCACAAAAGAATCATCAAGCATCAGGATCGGATGGGGAAGCAGGGAGAGAAGGTTGTTGATCGGGACACGTTCTGCCAGGGTATATACTTTAGCTGGACCGTATGGCCGAGACTCTATCTGTCCAGTCTGCTCCATAGCATTCAGATATTTTGCAGTAGTTGTTCTGCTAATGGAGAGATTGGTAGAGATCTCTTCTATACTTAATCCCTTTGAGTAGGTCCGAAGCAGATCCCGAATATCGTTTTGAATTCCCTCTACAGGGGTTCGTGCCATTCTACTCACTGGTTCAGCGTATGATAAGATAAACCATCTGAAGTTCAGATCTACAATTGGTCACCACTAATGATAATCACACATAAGCAACTTATTATATTATAATTGCAAACTAGTAGTTTGTCTCATCACTTCCTTGGTGATATGACACATTAGCTGCAAACGAGGACCTCATCATTTTTCCAACCCATGAGGTCAATCCTCCACAAATTTTTTGGAGTCTTCCATGTCAACCAGGTACTTTAATTCAATACATGAGTCTCCCCTGAGTGAGATTCTTGATCCTGACCAGGTATCAAAATTAGAATCTGTTGAACGAGTGTATCCGTTCAGGTCCAATGAGTATTATCTCTCTTTGATCGACCACAAAAATCCGTGTGATCCGATCAAACGAATCATCCTTCCGGATCCGCAGGAACTCACAAAAACGGGGACACTTGATCCATCAGGCGAGGAGGGGTATACCCCGATTCCCGGCGTTCAGCATAAATATCCCCAGACAGCCCTGCTTCTGGTAAGTAATACCTGTGCAGGTATCTGCAGGTTTTGTTTCCGGAAGCGGTTATTCACCGGGGAAAATCCTCCTCCAACCTGCGATATAAATAAGACCATCGATTACCTGCAGGCGCAACCTGATCTGACTGATGTTCTCCTCTCTGGAGGGGATCCCCTGATGCTTGATGCATCAAAACTTGATACTATTCTGAGCAGAGTCCGGGAGTTACCCTCAAAACCCATCATCAGAATCGGCACCAAGGTCCCTGCGTATGATCCACACCGGATAACTGATACTTCAGATATCTGTGATGTACTTGCTAAACATGCAACACCGGAAGAGAAGATCTATCTTATCAGCCATTTTAATCATCCACATGAGGTGACAGATAGTTCGAAATCTGCTATCTCTGCCCTGAAAAAAACCGGTGCAGAACTTACTAATCAGACTCCAATTCTTGAGGGGGTTAATAATAATCCTGAAGTTATGGCATCGCTCTTCAAAAATCTTTCCAAACTCGGAGTCCCCCCATATTACGTCTTTCAATGTCGGCCCACTTCCGGAAACCATCACCTTACTGTCCCAATTGAGCAGGCCATGCACGTTATTCATGAAGCACAGGCGTGTTGTTCCGGTCTTGCAAAACGTGCACGGTACATTATGTCTCACAAATCAGGAAAAATTGAGATCGTTGGAAAAACTAGCAAACATATTTTCATGAAGTATCACCAGGCTGCCTCCCTGTCAGATCTGAACAGTATGCTTGTATTCAAACCTAACCCACGAGCCAGATGGCTTGAAGATTATCAGCATAGACTTACTGATATGGTTCCAAAGATGACCTGGCTCTTTTAATCAGGCATTATTTTTTAGTTTTTAATATCGAGATATACTATAACGAAACTAAACCACAATTGATCTATTTTGGTAAAACAATGGAAGAGTTATTTATTTCACCCGAATTTCAGATGAGCCTGCTCCTGTTTGTTGCCCTGGCCGGATATCTTATTGCATCACGAATTAATCAGTCTGCAGTTATTGGACTGATATTTGTCGGGATTCTGGTTGGTCCGAGTGCACTTGGATGGATTCAGTATACCGATTTTGTGAGCAGTCTTGCTCATCTGGGAGCAGTGATCCTGCTCTTTGTGATAGGATTGGAATTTAAACTGCACGAGATTATGCAGATCCGAAATGGGATAATTGCCCTTGTTGGTGTTATTATTCCCTGGATCGGAGGATATGGTATTTCAGTTCTCTTCGGATACTCCGGAACCAGTGCAATCTTTATCGGAACAGCACTCACCGCGACGAGTATTGCTATTACTGCAAATGTGCTTCAGGAACTTGACCAACTCCAGACAAATGCAGCAAAAGCGATCATTGGGGCAGCAGTTATCGATGATATTCTGAGCCTGCTTGCACTTGCGATAAGTAACGAAGCTGCAAGTGGATCTGTATCCGGAACATCAATCGCACTTATGGCCATCAAAGCGGTGGCATTTGTTATTATTGGAGCTGCAGCAGGGGTTCTGATCATCTCCCGATTTATTGAATATGTGGATGAAACCTCCTTTGCCGGAAAATACCCCGAGTTCACCTTCATATTTGCTATGATGATGGCATTTGTGTATGGAATACTCGCTGAATTGGTAGGGCTATCAGCAATTGTCGGTGCGTTTATCGCCGGTGTTTCATTTAATGAGATAAAACTGAAACAGGGTCATGATCTAAAAGAAGGAGCAGGGTACCTGCAGATCATTTTTGCCTCAATCTTCTTTGTGTCTCTCGGAATTATGGTTGACCTAAAGGCGGTGACTTCTGAGATTATCATATTCCTTGTTGTTTTGACCATAATTGCAGTGGTGACCAAAGTTATTGGGTGTGGAATTCCAGCCTACTTATGTGGAATGAATCTGAAAGACTCACTTGTGGTCGGATTTGGCATGGCTCCACGGGGGGAGGTGGCTATGATTGTTGCATTAATCGGCCTGCAGGAAGGGGTCATTGATCAGGGGGTGTATGTCACTATCATCATCATGAGTCTGCTTACCACCATGCTGACTCCGTTAATCTACCGGAACTGTTTCTTTAGAGAATGTAAGGGAGAGGCAGATATCTCATAACTTTTTTTGCGTAAAAAAATCATTTTAACCTCCGATCGTCAACATCAACGTATGATCTCGTTTGACCTGAAAAAAAGAGATTATTCGAGATTTTTACCAGATATTTCTATCTGAATAGGTACCTGTGCCTATCACTTGATAATGAGGTCAGCATACTGAACATCTTTCTGGTTTGCCGGATCCCAGATGTTGACCCGGGGGGTGCTTGGATAGATCTTCTGATTAGCGATGTCCCATCCGTTTGGTAACGGGTTATCGCTGTTCTCTTTCTGGTTTGTTGCATCCCAGATGTTTACATGATATGTACCCGGACTGAGTGGTTTACCGTCATCACCCTTCTCAACAACCACATTCCAGGTCTTATCCTTCTGGCCGTTCTTCACAACCGGCCCGGTGACAAGTACGTGATTCTTTGGAATATCGAAATTCTGTTGTGACTGGGTCCCATCAGCATTGAATCTTACAAGGTTGATACCGGTCGGATGAATGTTTTCTGCAGTGATTGCAACCGGATTGAACACCACTCTTCCGGTACCTTCTTTTGCAAATGTACACACTGAATCCCAGAGACTTTTGGATATGATCTCTACTCCGATCTGTTTACACTTTTCAATAGATGTTGTTCCAGTGATATTGATCTTCTCACCACTTGTATGGTCACCGATTGGATTCAGAGTAATGGTCTGGTTGGGATCAGCCATTGTGGGAGATACACAGAGAACTGCGATTAGAATCAGCCCTGCAGTAAGCATACAATACCGCCCGATTCTCTGTTGTTTTGTTTGTAGTGAATCACTGATGATTGAACGTAATGATTTTTTCATCTGGGTTGCCTCACATCATTCATTGATGAAACTAAAAGTCTGATTACACGAAGCGGTATGAATTCTCCCTAATTCTTTAACTGACTTCTTCTTTGGTATGGGATGATGCAAAAAGAGGTAATAATCGGGTTTGTTCCCATTTGTGGCAAACCCTTTGATTTAGGCCTAATAGTTCCTGCTATTGTAGCATCAAGAGCAGTTCAAAAAATTAGGTATGATCACTCTCTGGTACACCGGCAGCCCTGAAATGAGCAGGTACTTCCTTTTTGAGAGGCAGAAAGGATCCCTTCTCCTTTCCAGGCCGCTGATACGATCGACTCAACCTCTTCCTGTGTAAAAGACCGATCTCCCGTCTTCTTCTCTACCCCGAGGTTAGGGATCAGAAGATGCTGATAGACCGGCACACCAACCTTTTCCGCTATCTTCCTGGCGCAGGCTTTGTCACATCCGTCGATGGCAATAACCGCGTCCATTGATGCAGCCTTCTTCACCAGATCCTCTGAGGAGATGAGAAGTGTTGTGCACGAAAACTTTCCATATCCTTCTTCTTCAAGCTGAATTGCAACCTGATTTGATATCTGACCAGTATTAGCCTGGCCACCACATGGAAAGATGATACGGCTGGCATCTCCTCCGGCACAACTGCACAACGGCTGCTCAGCCATTATGCACCACCGAGGATCCCTATGATCTCATTCACAGTCGGAACCCTCCCTGATACGCGTTCTTTTCCATCGATAAACAAAGACGGCGTCATTAATACTCCTCTTCCAACAATTTCACCTAAATCATCAACTTTCACAATTTCAGCCTGAACTCCTGCCTTCTTCACAGCCTCAACCGTGTTGTCATAGAGACATGAGCACTTTGCATAACCTGATCCCAAAATTTCAATCTTCATACTTCACCTGATTTGTACTGATAATTACCATATTATTCATCGTTCTGCGAAGTCGTGCTTGAATATCATCCCATCAGCCAGTTGAACAGATACCCGGTACAGACAATTCCTGTTCCGACGACTCCAATAAAAACCGCCAGAAGCCTGGGTTTAAGCACCTTTCTGAGGAGAATCATCTCCGGAATTGAGAGGGCGGTTACTGCCATCATGAATGCAAGAGCAGTCCCCATTGCAACTCCAGCACGGGTAAGTTCTGATACCAGTGGTATGACACCTGCAGCGTTACTGTATAGCGGAATACCAATGATAACCGCAATAATAACTGCGAACGGGTTATCTCTTCCTGCATACTCGGCAAGAGCATCGGCAGGGATCCATCCATGCATCAGTGCCCCGATACCAATACCAATCACCACAAAGAGCCAGATCTTTTTGATGATCAGAGCAGTATCTGACAATGTCTCTCTGGCCCGCTCCGGGTACGTAGGGCTGTATGATGCGACCCGGCTCCCTTTTACCTTGATCTGGTAGACATACTCCTCAACAAACCGTTCGAGTTTCAGCCTTCCGATAACAAGACCTGCAACGATCGCGATCACCTCACCGGAAATGATGTATGTAGCAGCAATCTGCCATCCAAATAACCCATACAGCATCACCAGGGCGACCTCATTCACCATTGGAGCAGCAATCAGATACGTGAACGTGACTCCGAGTGGGATACCTGCTTCTACAAATCCGATAAAGAGGGGCACAGCAGAGCACGAGCAGAATGGGGTGATGATTCCAAGCAGAGCGGCCAGGATATGGCCTATGAAGGTAGAACCCTTCCGCTCTGCAAGCCGCCCGGGTCTTCTCAGGAGAGAAGAACGACCTGATAAACGTGACCACATACACGATCACGAGAAGCAGAATGAAGATCTTCACCGTGTCGTAGATGAAGAAGTTCAGTGCACTTCCTGCCTGACTCTGTGGACTCAGTCCAAGGGGTGTATATACAATCCAGTCTGCAGCAGTTTGCACAATCTCAAATACCATATTCTCCCTCCTTCAGCTCTCTTTTGATTGACGATAATGTGTAACTAATGCCCTGGCATAAGTGTCTTCAGCGCCATTCGGGATGTAATTACAGGACCTGACTCTTTTGAGTAGTACATCACGAAGATCCGTGTCCTTTGAGATATTCATCGCTTTGACTTCTGCGATGATCTCATCCAGCATGTTGATCCCGGTCGCCACGCCGTTGACCTCAATCATCCGGACCTTCCTGACTGCGTCTGCCTGGCACAATGGAATATTGCGATTCATTGTCACACATCCATCGCCATAAGCATTTCAACATTTATTGAATCGATGTGTGACTATAAAAAAATATTGATTTTAAAAATGTTGAAAGATAGATCGTTTTCATACAAATCTGAATTCGGACATCTAGGTTATTTTCTCATCAGAATACATGATATGACATGGTCGTATTATTCGGGTCTCATGTGGTGTATGGAATCCTGATTATTCTGGTTATGTTCATACTTATGATGACGATCTGCTTTTGTATGATGAGGTTCTGTATGCGAAGGAACGGTGCCATGTGTGGATGTCGGATCTGCCATGTGGCTGACTGCTCATGGATAAAGGACCGGGACTCATGACCGGAGATACGGTGAGGTATGTAATATGAGTGAACAATCAGGCCCGATCATTCTTGCAACCTGTTCTGGTGTGTGTAATGTCGGGCAATTAACAACACAGGCTGCCATGCAACTCCTCCGGAGATCTCCGGGAATGTATCGCTGGGTAAAGGTCGTAAAAGGAAAGATGAACCGGCCGATATCACCAGATGAGAGAGTATGGGCTATTGTCGGATGCAGCGATCGATGTGCGTGTAAAGAACTCGAAAAAGTAGGTATCGCATATGAAAAGACCGTGATTGCTACTGATCTTGGAGTTGTCCGTGATGTCAGGGCAGAGGTCAGGTTTGATGAGATAGACAGGTTTGCGGATATGATATCTCCTCGCACATGCCCAGAATGAAAGCTCCACCATACAGAAATAGCGTTACAGTCAAAGTATAATCTCAAAACGTAGTGAAATACATGGATTCATTTGCTTCAGGGTTTGCACAGGTTGACAAGACCAGTGATGCAGGCTCATTTGTTCAATATCTTGATCTTATTCATTCTATTCCATTTTTCCAGGAGTGTAAGGCCCAGAGTTACCAGAACCTTGCCCTCTCTCCCGGTGATTCGGTACTTGAGATCGGATGCGGTAACGGAATAGATCTCCAGAAACTCGCTGAATGTGTTGGCACTTCAGGTACCGCAGTTGGCATCGATATCAGTTCAACCATGCTCAATGCAGCACGGAAAAATACAGAGGCTCTTGGCTGTTCTCCAGGGTTTCTTCTCTGTGACGGTCTTCACCTCGCATTTCCAGATGCCACATTTCATGCGGTCCGGTCAGACCGGGTTATCCAGCATACATGCGATCCCTTTGTCGCTCTTAAGGAGATAGTCCGGGTAACCAGATCTTCAGGAACTGTTGTTATCTTTGAGCCTGACTGGGGAACCTATACACTCTGGCCTGGAGAGCGTGAGATCTGCAGAAAAGTGATGAACTTCTGGTGTGATAATATTCCATCCGGCCAGGTCGGACGGGTATTATATGCGGCATTTACAGACGCCGGCCTGGAGAGTATTGATGTTAACTCATACACCCTTACCTTAACAGATCTTGCTCTGGCAAGGAGGATATTTGATCTTGACACCACGTTCTCTCTGGCTGTAAAAAAGGGAATCGTGAACCAGTCTGAAATAGAGCGATGGGAGAATCAACTCTCCAATGCTGACTCCAAGGGTCAGTTCTTCAGTTCCCTGACCTTTTTCCTGGTTACCGGGAAAAAACTGTGATATCAGTGTGTATGAGAATTTAGCCTCACACACTGCATCTGTAACTATCAAAGAGAATGTTGGATTTTATGTATCATATGATGAGATGTATGATCCATCTATTTCATAGGATGTGAATCAGATCAAGATAAGGGATGAGTGAATATGGCACTGCCTGAATCTATTGAGGAGTCGTTATATCAGATTGGGGGAGTAGAGGGGCTCCATCAATACCTCCCACCTTACGATGAACTCATCCGGAAATCGAAAGTATTCACAGCACTAGCGGATTCGACGAGACTCAAAATTCTCTATCTGCTGAGTACCCAGCCGCTGTGTGTCTGTGTCATCAAAGAGGTGATCGATATTGCAGATTCGAAGTTGTCATATCATCTCAAAGCCCTAAATTCTGCAGGTCTGATAGAAAAAGAACAGAATGGACCGTTTCTTATCTACTCAATCACCCCGACCGGGAGACGGTGTATTCAGATCTGGGTATGAATGCAGATCCGATCAGATGTTCGTTCATTTTTACTGGAGATCTTCTCCCTTACCTTCTGTGGATAATGAATTGAGTTCCAGAATTCTATATCCCTGAGGAGAAAATAGATCATGTCCAGCGTATATGTCGATGGAATCCCTGAACCTGCAGGATATCATTGTCTGATGTGTACAAGATCTGAACAGAGCATCGATTCCCACCAGTTCTCTTATCCTGTCTGTCTATAATTCCACCTTGATGCCTGGATAGCCTACGGTAAACACATTTTTCGTACATACAGGTAATAAGGAAATGGGATTTGCATCTCTCTTTCAATAATTACTAGAGTCATATCGATGGCAGGAGATGAATAATCCAATCTGATTGTGAAACCATCGAATGTACTGAAAAATAATAGTTGGTAGATAAAATCATATGGCTTATAAATATGAAATACAATTAGGGTATACGGAAGGATCACATAATGGCGGTCAGGTTCATATCATTCGTATGGGGTATTATTCTTATTATTTTGCTATTTCAGATCTCCACAGCATATCAGGAAGAGAATGTATCATTCACTAGTGAGCATGAATTCTCTGATAATACTTCACTCTACAATTCTCAAACCCAGTACGCCCCACATCAGATTCTTGTCAGATTCAATACGCCAGAAGCACATAATCTGTCTCATGTTCTCGCCTCTGTCGATCAGGTGGAAGCAATTCATGCATCCATTGGGGCACAGGCAGTCTACTCCTCCTCCCCTAACTTTGTCCCAGGTCTTCAACTGGTAAAAATCCCTGATAGCATGAAGGTTCAGGATGCAGTTACCTGGTATCAGAATCAACCGTCTGTGCTCTATGCACAGCCTGATAATCTGATCCATCCTGATGATGCACCACCTGCCAGTATTCCAACCTCTTCAGCGGTGAATACCACCCGAGTGCCCTCTGATCCGCTCTATCCGCTTCAATGGAACTTGAAAAATACCGGGCAGTATGGCGGAACCCCGGGAGCGGACATTCACGCAGAAGGAGCCTGGAATGTAACAACGGGCTCTGATGTCGTCGTTGCTGTTGTTGATAGTGGTGTTGATTATCTTCACCCTGACCTGAAAGATAATATCTGGACAGATCCGGTCACCGGTCTTCATGGGTACAATTTCTATGATAACAATACTGACGTCATGGATTATGATGGCCATGGAACCGCCTGTGCAGGTATCGTTGCGGCAGTTGGAAACAACAGCATCGGAGCAACGGGTTCCGCATGGAAAGCTAAAATAATGGCATTAAAGATGTCTAGCGGGGGTGGTGGCTGGGTATCTGCCGCGATTCAATCCTTTGAGTATGCGACTCTTCACCATGCTGACATTATCACCAATTCCTGGAGGATCGCATATCGAAATCAGGCGCTGTTAGATGCAATAGCAGCATTTCCCGGTATCATGACCTGGAGTGCGAGTAATGAAAACAGTGATGTTGATGGGTATGTAGATCGGATGCCACAGTTCCTCTCACCAAATGTAATGCCGGTCATGTCCACCGATGACCATGATCAAAGGTCATCATTCTCCAATTATGGGAAGAACACGATCTTTATCGCTGCTCCGGGATCTCATATTCTTCTCCTGAAGCCGATGAAACATGATCAAACGTCCCTGAATTCCACAAATCTGTCGTCCCAGGATATTCCATACAAATATGACAATGGTACATCATTCTCTTCTCCCATGGTAGCGGGTGTTGTCGCGTTGATGAAGTCCCTGCATCCCGGATATTCGAACGTTCAAATAAAAGCAGCATTGTTACGAGCAGCAGATAAAAATTCCAATTTAATCAGGTATTGCATAGCAGGAGGCAGGATCAACGCTTCTGCAGCAGTTCTTCAGGAGGTATCTCCGTACGATGCAATCGGATCCATGAATATGCCACCGATAATGCACACGAATACTGCCTTTCAATGTAACATCACCATGCAGAATGCAGGAACTGATACCTGGAATTCAAACCGCTCGATATCGCTGATCGCACAAAATCGGGATACAATCCTCATGGGGCCGGAAAGGATCGAATTTCCGAAAGGAACAACGACCGCTCCTGGTGAATATATATCATTTACCTTTCAGGGAACATCCCCTGCACAATTTGGTTATTATAATCCTTCATATCGGCTTTCTGATCTGAATGGGGGATTCGGAGAGGCAGTGAATGCAGCTTGTACCGTAACGGAAGCGGAGGCACTTCCTGATGTTCCGCTTGATGCCTATGGTTCAGCTATGGTTTCATCAGGCCGATACGTGTATCATTTTGGAGGCAGTTCCAGCTCATCATCGTTCAGATATGACATTGTGAACACAACCTGGGAATCTATCACACCGATGCCTGAACCGGGTGGATATCTCGAAGGTTCATTGATAAACGGGAAGGTTTTCATTTCTGGACGATACAGGAATGAAACGCTGAATGTATATGATATCACGAATGATTCGTGGTCACAGATTGCTTCAGATCGTCGGGTTTCAGGGAGATATCTGTATAAAACCGGAGTAATCGGGGATCGGATGTATGTTATTGGGGGAAATATCGATTATTTTAATGTCACCAACCAGGTCTTCTGCCTGAATACCACCACCGGTCAATGGAGTCAGGCTCCTTCGATGCTCACCAATCGGACACAGTTTTTTGCATCATCAGGAAACGGGACGATTATCGTGGCTGGGGGATTGGATTCATACGGTGGTATTTTTGATTTCGATAAGCATAATTTGAGATCTGCTGAGCGGTTTGACGGTGAGAAATGGTCGTTGCTCCCGGATATTCCAGACACGATAGGATGGGATTATGGGGCGAGTGGATCGGATCCTGATGGTTCGCTCTGGATCGCAGGGGGTCGCAGAGTTACGTCTCTAGGTGTGGTTTACAGTGATATCGCACATTTTTCTGTGGCAAACAAGAGTTGGACGGTTACCCCTGATCTACCAACAATGATGTACCCACGTTATCATGATCTCGGCTCCATTGCTGAAGATGGATATCTGTATACCGCTCATGGAGAAAATTACTCCGCAAATCTTCCCTGGTTTGAGAGGATCAAGGTACGTGACAGTACGGTCTCCCCTGTCAAAGATCTACATACTACGCAGATAACCCCGTTCACGATCACCTGGAACTGGACGCTCCCTCAAAACCATCAGATTACACGTATTCCAATCACGCTCAATGGAAATATTGTCGCTAACCTCTCCGGAGAAGCGACATCATATACTGCTGTACGGTTGACGCCAAAGACAGAATATCAAATTGGAGTTCAATTACAGGATCTATTCAGAGTCACAAGTCAGTGGGAATATCATACAGCAAAAACATCAACATGGTATCGATAAACGCTGTACATGATTGATTGTCTTGAAAAATTTTGATCACAATCTGGTTCTCTCCGGTGGGATTCCACAGAGAATACCCACTCTCTAATCATTTTCTTGATATTGCTCTGATATTCGTCTTCGATTGGTGGCAAAGGTTTTTCGTACCTCAATAAGCATCCATGATGGATGCTATCCTTATAGCCTGCGAGTGTATATTGTCTTTATCTGGCGTTGAATACCAAAAGGGACTTTCCATTCGTCATATCCCTTGTTAATTTGACTTGCGTAACCGTTTTCGTCAAACGAACCTGATCTTCATCATGAATAAATTTTAATCTTCGGTGCCTTTTTAACGATTCAAATTAAATTGAAATTAATGAGTATGTGATGATACTCCTTTCCGGAGTACTTTTCACACAACCTGTTCCTGAGTCCTGTCTCATCTTCTATAAGGTTATATTATGAAGCAATCGTCATTACGTAACTTATTCCACAGAATTGCAGTCATCACGTTCATCCTCATGTGTGCAGGTCTCTGCATCTGGAGTGTATCGGCCGCCGCTGACACAAATGAAACCCCATCTGGTGTCAACCAGGTTGAGGTATACCATTTTCACCCGACAAATGGGTGCAGGACCTGCACTGCTATTGGTGATTATGCAGAAGAGACTGTGAAGAAATATTACCCTAATGAACTTGAAAATAAGAAACTCGTCTTTGATCACATCAACTTTCAGGACCCTAAAAATGCTGACCTTGTAAAAAAGTTTGAAGTGACTGGTTCATCCCTGATGATAGGAGTCACAAATGGTACAAAATTTCACAAGGAAGAAGATGTGAAAGTCTGGTATAAAACCGGAAACAAAGATGATTTCATGACCTATCTTAAGAATCTCCTTGACAGAAGGCTTTCCGGGTCTCTGGAATAACTTGAACCGGTGAGTTCGTGACTGACCTGATGAGTTTCATGGAGACGATGGGAACGAGTGATATTTCGCTCGTTGCTGCGTTCTTCATCGGTCTGATGATGGTGATAAGTCCCTGCCCCCTGGCGACAAATATCACAGCGATAGCGTACGTCTCCCGGAACATCGGAAACAGCAGGTACACCATTCTTGTGGGCCTGTTGTACAGCTTTGGCAGAATGGCAGTATATGTTGCAATCGCAGCACTCATCGTACTCTGTGGATTAAATGTACAATCAATAGCCCTGTTCCTGCAGGAGTATGGTGATCTTCTCCTCGGGCCGGTGCTTCTGATCTGTGGTATTTTGATGTCTGAGCTCATCCCCTTCTCATTTGCCCTTGAGCATGCCGGACTACAAACCCTCAAAGAAGAGATATATGAGAAGTTATCACATCAGGGTCTTATCGGTAGTTTCTTTCTCGGGATTTTGTTTGCGATCAGTTTCTGTCCGTTTAGTGCCGTCCTGTTCTTTGGTATGCTGGTCCCGCTTGCGCTCAGTACCCGCGATCCGATTGGAGTGCCTCTCTCATTCGGGCTTGCAACCAGTCTTCCCGTGATCCTCTTCTCTATTCTGCTTGCGACCGGAGTAAACCGGTGTGGTACATATCTCGGCAAGGTTCAGGCAGCAGAGATATGGGTCAGACGGATTGTTTCCGTCATATTTATCCTAGTCGGTCTGTCTTTTACTGTCAGGCTGTTTTTGGAGTAAAAAAGGACTGATATCCAGGATAAGATGCAGTAATCCTGAACCGGGTGAGTGCGGGGATGTTTTATTCACCGCAGCAGGAGCCAGAATCCCCGCCACAGCTGCACACTCCGCTATCCATATCCTTTCCTCTGATCGCAGCACCGATCATCGCCCAGGCACATCCAACTCCGCTCTGAACCTCGATGGCCTGCACCGGACAGTTCAGGGCACATGCTCCACATTCCATGCACCGGGTCTGGTTTTTCAGGATTGCTGCCTTCTCACCCTCTTCAAATACACCGTGCGGACAGACTTCAGTGCATCGTTTACAGTTAATACATCTATCCTGATGATACTGCAGGGTGTTCTCTGTATACGAGTTAAACATTATATCATCCCCATTACACGAAGCACTCCAAGTGCTATTCCGATTACAACTCCTACTCCGGATAATGCAGCCATCACCGGAATGTATCTGAATATCTCTTTCTTTACCCCGGTCCGTGACGTAAATGTCGTTGAACCGGTGAAGTTCAGTGCCAGGTAAGCAACTACCGGCGGGATTACTAAAAGTGGAACAACTGCTCCTGCAACCTGAGCCCAGCCCGGGAGTGTTGGAACTGACACATATGCCAGCGCAAACGGAATCGCAACTACTACCCCGAGGATCAGGCCTTTTGTAGAGAAATCCTTCGTTGGAATGAATGGCAGGAGGACCGGAAAGAGTATTGTACCTGTCATGATCGCAGCAACTACTGACAGCGATGCAACAGGTCCGGCCAGGAACCAGAGGACAACGGTTGTAATTATTCCTGGCAGTATGGCCTGAACCAGTTCAACAGGGGTAAGAACCAGACGGTCATATGCAGAGAACTGAACTCTCCTCATCTCCTGAGTTGCTGTTCCTGTTTTGAGAAATTCAGGGAGATTTTCTGCTCGGACTGGTCCATACACTATTTTGAACCCTGAACGACGCTGCACCTCGGGAGCCGAAACTCCAGGAGCACCAAGCTGCGGAACGATGATCTTCCGGTGTGATACAATCTCTGAAAGCCCGGTCGATTCGATCCTGCGAACCAGTTCATCGGTACCGAATGTTCCTTTTCCTGCTGCACACCACACGTTGATTCCCTTGGTGTCGAGGACGAGAATATATCCATCATGCCCTTTCAGAGATGACCGGAGAATATCAAAACTTAATGTATAATTTGCAGATGCAAAGACCGGGGAATCTGCATTCGGAGTTCCCAGTATAAAGAGCCCGGGCTGGACGCGGTGGTCTGAACGCTTGTATCCCCATCGTGCAAGAATATGATCAATCCGGTTTGCAAGTGTTATTGTGCTGTCTGTAGTTTTTACTGTACAGGAACCGTCAGAGGCGGCTCCCTGACATGAACAGCAGCTACATGGTTCTGACATATCTCCTCATACTCCCTGGTTATTCATCAGCGGCGAGAGGATATCGCTAACCATTCCGCTTAAGTTCTCAACTTTCATGAGTGCAAAACAGCAGATGCTTCCTTCCTTCTCCCAGCTGATCAGGGCAAGTTTATCGCCGGGCTTGATGTCTGCACGATCACGAACATCTTTTGGAAGAACCATCTGTCCTCGTTCATCGATTGTCAGGATGGATTCAACGCTGCATGTTGCTTTCTGGCTACAACTGCATTGGATTACATCAGATTGAGTCTTCTCATCTTTTCCTTTTGCCATATCAGATAAGATATACTTGGTATGCTGAATATTTATAGTTTTCAGAAAATTCAGAATAATCATATTGTATTAAATTTTCTGATATTGGAGGTGATGATCAGACTCCTTGAATTTTCTGGCGCATAGTACCAGGTCAGATTATTATCATTTTCTCAGCCTGAAATAATGTAATGATTATTAATTCCCATCTACCAGAGGATGTGAAAAAAAGAAATTAATCGTCTGAATTCATATACCAGTCCCATCTGGCATTTGAGACATCCAGCCAGTCCATTCCGGTCCCCCAGTAATCAGTTGAAGAGAAGTAATTATTCCCTGAATAGTGATCCCAGTTCCACCGGGCCAAATCAGCGGCATCCGGGTACCATATCCATCCGTACTGAGTCAAATACCATCCCTGGGGTTTATTTGAAACTGGAATGAAGGTGAATGATTGTAGCATTTTATCCATTATATGAGAATTTTCGGCAAACAATTTATCAGGGAGTTGAACGGTGATTACCAATAACCGATCATTATAGTGGGTAAATAGTTGTTTGGTTCGGAATAATAAGCCGTTTTTATCAGTCCAGGTAAACTCGATCTGCCTGACCTGGCTGGCATTAATCGTGGAGTTTGTTGCATCAATGACGGTAACATTTGGGAGGTGGGATATTTTACTCTCCACCTGGCTCATAATTTTATCTAATGTCCTGTCTTCCAGAGATGTACTTACTTTCAGGATTGTCACATTCGTTGACGTAGAAAAGTCTGTTTCAGTTGCATTTTCATTGCCTGATACAGTTACCACTGCACCTTTCGGGTAGATAATGGAAAATTTACCAACTTTATCCCTGTATTGCAGATAATCTTTATCGATTAGTGATTCAGAGATTGCGTTTGCAGCAGCACTAATGTCTGTAGTATTTCCTCCAAGGTAGGTCTCCTGATTTTTCTCACCAGCAAGACCGTAAGCGCCTGATACCTGCAATATCACCAGAATTGTTACTATGACACAAAGTCTCATGCTCTTCCATAGCACTGTCAGAGCATAAAATTTTCCACGAGTGCAGTATGCTGTCCAAACAATTGGAAAAATGAGGATACCTATCAGAATGAAAGGAAATTATGGTGATCTAATTGGTAATTTGTTTGTTGAGTTCGGGAATCTAATCATCCTGTCCTGTTAACACTCTATTTCTCAGTTTCATGAGTGCAAAACAGCAGATGCTTCCTGTTTTTTCTCAGATGATCAGGGCAAGTTTATCACCCGACTTTATGTCTTCACGATCACGAACATCTTTGAGTATCGCCATCTGTGCACGTTCATCGGTTTTTCAGACCGATACAGCGCTACATGTTGTTTCTGACTGCATCTACATTTGATCACATCAGATTGAGTCTTCTCATCTTTCCCTTTGATCATATATGATCTGATATTCCCTGCATGGTGGAATATTATAATTTTCAGAAAATTCAGAATAATCTCCTCATATCCTGTTTTGACTTTCAGCATAAGATGATCATATCTGGAGTAGTTGCATGGGGTAATGAATGAAAAACGCTGAATGTAAGTTTTGGATGACATAATGAGTGAAAATAATGTACAGATCAAGATGAGGCAGGTTGATACTTTGTGTTTTAAAGCAACTACTGTGTCTGGAGAAGATTTTTTTGTGGAAGCATCACCCGTTCTTGGAGGAAGTGGGGATAATCCGAGTCCACTTGCACATTTCCTCGGTGCCCTGGGGGGATGTACATCTATTAAAATTAAACTCGGTCTTACAAAGAAAGGGGAGATGTGTGAATCTGTCTCTGTTGATATCAGAGGTACACAACGAGAAGATCCGCCTCAGGTTTTTGAGAGTATTCACCTTTCATTTACTCTGAGAGGGGATCTGGACGATCGGATGGTATCAGAAACTATACACGATGTGATAACGATGAGTTGTCCGGTAGCGTTAATGGTCGGAAAAGCCGTGTCATTATCATGGGATTATCAGATCGTCAATACGTAATGGCTTGGACATTTAATGGTGTCAGATTCCTGACATAATACTTTTTATGGTTTACTGCAGTTCTTCTTCCACTGCTGATGCATCCAGGTTATGAGGGAGATATCAGCATCTTCTTTTATCCGGTAGATCTTATGATTTGACCGGTAATACGTCTCGATAATCCCTGCGTCTCTGAGTATCTTCAGATGGTTAGAGATCTGGGTCTGTGTCTCATCAAATATCCAGGTAAACTCACAGACACACTGATCGCGGGTTTTTAGCATTAGGAGAATTTTAAGCCGCAGGGGATGACTAACTGCTTTTATCATCTCTTCCCGGTGGGAGACATATCCGCCGTTTAAATCTGACTTCACCTGGTTTAACTCGTCTTCCCAGTCTTCCCTGAGTGCACAGTCAGCCGGGCAGCATCGGGTACTACCCATGGATCACATCGCCATCCTGTAATTGATTCTTCGTGCCCGATGGCATATGTAAACATATTCTTTCATTTCATAAAAACCTGAATTTCAGATCCTCCCTTTTCTTTCTCTGTCGATGATATCATTCTGGTGAATTCAATGGAGTATGAGACCGTTCAGATACGCAAGATTGAAGGGGCATGTGGCTTATGTGAAGAGTATTCGGAGAAGAACAGTACAACTCCCCCGAAGATTGCCATTCTCTCCTGTGAGGGTGCATGTGCCAGGGGAGAGGTCTCCCGCCGGGCTGCAAATCTGATTGCTCATCACCTGGCGAAAGATGAGACGGTACGGATATGTCTGGGTGGTGCATTTACAAAGAATACCGGTCAGAGAAATCTTGTACGCCGGTCTGAAAGGAGTATTGCGATTGAAGGATGTTTTGTCTCCTGCGCCTCACGGATGATGCAGGGAGTGCTTCCTGATCTGAATCCGGAGGTTGTCCTTGCCGATTCCCTCTATGATGAATGTCTGCCGTTCGGGATCGATGAGGTCTCTACTGAAACATTTGATGAGTATGCAAAGCTGGTTGCGGAAAAAGTTGTGGATGAATATATCCGAAAGGAGCAGCCTTCAGGAGAAAAATAAATCTCTCATCTCGTTCTGACTATAACACTTTTTCTTCAGCCATAATGCGACATTCACCAGGCTGATTAAAACCGGCACATCAACAAGCGGTCCGATGACTGTTGCAAATGCCACCGGTGATGCGATACCAAAGACTGCTATTGCTACTGCGATAGCAAGTTCGAAGTTATTTGATGCTGCCATAAATGAGAGGGTTGCGGATTTCTGGTAATCTATTCCGATCTTCCAACTCATCCAGAATGTAGCCATGAACATGATCAGGAAGTAGCAGGTCAGAGGGATGGCTACCCTGATCACATCAAATGGTACTTGGATGATCTACTCACCTTTCAATGAGAACATCACAATTATCGTAAAGAGCAGCCCCAAAAGGGTTATTGGAGATATCCTTGGAATATACACCGTCTCAAACCAGATCTTCCCCATTATCCTGATGAGAATGATCCTGCTCAAGAGACCTGCAAGGAACGGTATTCCAAGATAGATAAAGACACTGACAGCGATCTCAACCATGGTGATGGTTACCGCCGTCCCCCCAATCCCTAGTATCTGGGGAAGCACGGTGACAAATATCCAGGCATAGAGAGAGAAGAAGAGAACCTGAAAGACTGAGTTCAGCCCGACGATTGCAGCACAATACTCGCTGTCTCCTCCGGCAAGGTCATTCCATACAATAACCATCGCGATGCACCGGACTATCCCGACGAGGATGAGACCGTACATAAGGAGGGGTTGATCACGGAGGAAAAGAATTGCCAGAAGAAACATCAGAATCGGGCCGATGATCCAGTTCTGAACAAGCGAGAGTCCAAGGACTTTTCTGTCTTTGAATACCAGATGGAGTTCTTCGTATCTGACCTTTGCAAGAGGAGGATACATCATGAGTATCAGACCGATTGCTATCGGAATGGAGGTTGTTCCTATCGAAAAACCGGTGATAAATGCAGGGGCTGATGGGGCGAGATACCCGATAGCGATTCCAAGGATCATGGCAGAAAAAATCCAGAGCGTGAGGTATGAGTCAAGGAATGAAAGTCGTTTTACTGATGTCCTGTCTTTACCAGATAAGTTATTGTATTTGTATCTAAGTATTTATTGAAGTGATGCATTGACAGGATAAAGATATTGTTTGTTCCTCAGTATATTTTTAGGGATCAGAAGAGAGGTTTGATACATTTATATCAGTGTACACAGGCATGTGGTCGCTGTATTGGATCCATTTTTCAAAGACAAGGTTGTCCTGTTTGAATCATGTAACCGGACAACCTCGGAAATATTCTGTTGGGTGATAGATAATCTAATTATGCTTTGCAGCTAAAGAACAATTATATTATGCAGATCTGTGTTGGGAGTCCCCCTGATCTTGGTAAATTAGAGTCAATTCTTAAGGAAACGACGCTTACTGAGGATCAAAAAGAGATCGTTAGAAAAACAACGATCAAGTATAATCGGGCGCTTGAGGTTCTGGGTCAGTAGACCTGCTATTCTGTTGTATCCAGAGTATTGTCTCTTCTAAAGACATTTCATACCGTGCAAGGGCAAGTCCCATGCGAATAACTTCGTCTTCATCAGCAGTAAGGCTGAACCCATACTGTTCAAGAACCATAGTTGCAGCATATACTGCAGTTCTTTTGTTTCCATCTTCAAAGGGATGCATCGTTGAAATGTCATAAAGTAATATGGCTGACATTTGGATAGGTCCATTCCCTTGATTACATTTCTCCACTATGAAATCCAATGTGGCTTCATAAAGAATGCCATCAATTCCCCCATACATGTTGATAGAAATATAATGAAGATTCAGGAGCATATTCACAGAAATAGTACTCATACTCGTCTTCACTTTCTCACGCTCAAAAAATAGAGACTCTCATAAAATCGCTCGTATTTATCCCCTTTGCTAAAGGATAAGGTGTATAACCGTATATTTTGTTGCTTCTAATATAGTGAATGAATTGAGTCAGGCTAGGTACCACTGGTGACAGAAGGCATCAGAAATGTCCTCAAATTTTTACCTCACCCCAAACTTTTTGCAGATGACTCTCGTACACTATACTATGGGGGATCATACCGGGCTTGAACTCTCACCCAAAAAAGTGGAGTACCTCAAGTATATCTATGAAAAAGGGAGGACCGTTAAGACCAACGAGATTGCCTCTCATTTCTCTGTCGATCCATCCACAGTCACGAAGTCGATCCTTGAACTGGCAGAGAGCGGATACCTTTCCCATGCTCCATATCGGGGGGTCTCCCTCACTGATTCGGGAACCATGTATGCGAAGTTTCTGATCAAGCGGCATCGGATACTCAGTCTGATCCTGGTCAGAAACGGACTCTCTGAAAACCGTGCATGCGCAGAAGTTACCAGGTTTGAGAGTTTTGTCTCGCGTGAAGCAATAGATCAGATGTGCTGTGCCATGGGTCATCCCCAGGTTGGGGTATGTGGGACAATCACCCATGATGATGGCTGCCTTAAGGCCTGCATGACCCACGCAGGAAATCATTTTGAATCATCAGGATGTGATGTATGAGCACGGCATCGATATCTGATCATCTCCCTGACATCAACCTGATTACTTCACTAGCCGAGCGACAAACGACGCTTTTTTCAAGAATAAGTCCATGGACAAAACTGGGCCTGCTCGTCTGTATCATCCTTGTCATCACCTGCATTCAGAATGTGATCGCTCTCCTTTTCCTGTATGTAGTTCTGTTGCTCCTGTTTAGGACTGCAGACCTTCCGGTGAAGAAATTACTGGCCTGGCAGGTACTACCTGCCTTCTTTGTCCTCTCCCTTGTCGGAATCGTGATCTGGAATGAGCCGGGCTCGGTCATTTTCAAGCTTCCTATCGGGCCGTTCTCGCTTCAATTAACCGACAATGGCCTCCTTCTCCTTGTCAGGTTACTTGTAAAGGCCCTCATCTCGTTCACGGCATCGATCTTCTTCCTCATGACCACCAGGTATGAACACTTCTCTGCTCTCATCTACCAGATATTCCCAACTCCCCTGGATCAGATCTTTCTGATGGCGTACCGGTTCCTGTTCCTCACCCTCGCCATGACTGGCTCTGTTTTAAAGGCGGTCAGGTCCCGGGGAGGAGGGCTCATCCATTCGATCAGGATACAGGGAAAACTATTTGCTGAAGTTGCAGGCCTTGTCTTCATCCGATCATTCGAACAGGCTGAACGCGTTGAAAAAGCGATGATTGCACGAGGATACGCCAGCGGAACCTACCGGACACTAACCGTTGTCCCTTCCCCGACCGCTCCTGAATACGTCCTTCTGGTTGCAGCCTACGCCCTTACCATCACGGCTATATGGATCATTCCATCTCTGAACGGAGCGTACACATGGTAATTATCAGAAAAAAAACAGAATTTATCCATTGTACTCCTGTTGATCCTGAAGAGGAACTCATCCACATCGATTGTGCCAGCCATGTCTATCCTGACGGAAGTGTGGGCATTCACAACATGTGCTTCTCGGTCAAAAAACAGGAGATCGTCTCACTCTGCGGTCAGAACGGAGCCGGGAAATCTACCCTTATCGAACACCTCAACGGCCTTCTCCTGCCGTCACAGGGTGATATCTGGGTTGAAGGCCGATCGATCACCCGGGGAGAACGGAGCGATCTCTGGAAAGAGGTGGGCATTGTCTTCCAGCGGTCAGAGGATCAACTCTTTGCACCCACGGTTCTTGATGATGTCATGTTCGGCCTGCTCAACCTCGGTATGGATCATGAAGAAGCACAAGCAGCAGCACGTGTGGCCCTGAACACTGTCGGGGCTGAAGATCTCTGTGAAAAACTCCCCAATTATCTGAGCGGTGGACAGAGGCGGCTTGTAGCTATTGCCGGTATTCTTGCAATGAAACCCCGGATTATTGCATTGGATGAACCGACCTCAGACCTTGACCCTATTCATGGTGCCATGGTTGAGCAGCTGATACGAGATCTTAAAAGCCGGTTTGGGATCAGTGTAGTAATTGCAACCCACGATCTCGATCTTGCAGCCCGGCTGTCCGACCGGGTCTGCCTTGTGAAAGACGGGCTTATCTTTGCGGAAGGTAGCCCTGAAGATGTCTTCTACGATCCTGACCTTATCGAAGAGGCAGGATTATATCTGCCAGACGTGGTCATGACCTATCTCGAATTCTGCAAAAAGAAAGGAATTTCTCCGTCGGGTCGGCCGATTACCCGTGAAGACCTGGTGAACCTGCTCACCTCATCATCATAATTTGGTATCGCACCAAAATTTTGGAAATATATTTACCGTTTTTTTGTGATACTGTATCTGAAAGAGATCTGAGGTTCATCGTGGCACATATTCATCTGGAGGACGGATCCTTCACAGTATTCTGGGTTCTGATATGGTGGGTTATTGCAATTCTTCTCATCGGTGTGGCATTATACCTGCTTCGATCCAGTAAAAAACCTGATCCAAAGAAGATCACTATCGCTGCATTTGTGACAACTGCAGCATTTGCAATCTTTCAGGTTCAGGTTCCCATATTTGGTGGTGTTCACCTGAATCTTACCCCCCTCATCGGCATTCTTGCCGGCCCGCTCCTCGGCTCCCTGATCATCTTTGTCGTCAATATTCTGTCAGCTGCCATCGGTCACGGAGGATGGGGACTTGTCGGTGCAAACGTCCTTGTAAACCTGTCTGAAGTCTTTGTCGCCTGGATCGTGTTCAGGGCAATGAAGAAGGTTGTCGCAAGCCGGTTCACACAGGCAGGTATCGCTTCGATAGCTGCGTTACTGGTCGGGAATCTGGTGATGATGGTTATCATCCTGGTGTCCGGAATCCAGGGTGTTCACCAGAGTCCCGGTGACCTCCTCACCGGACTCTCACTGCTTGCAGCGGTGAACATGGGTGTTGCAGTCATTGAAGCCTTCATCACCGGCTTTATCATCGTCTACATCAGCAGGATTCGTCCTGATCTCCTCGAAGGGGGCAGACAATGAACCTGCGGGAGAACAGCGGGCTCATCATCTTCGGTGTCCTCGTCATTGTAGTTGTGCTGGCAGCGTTTATTGCCCTTGAAGCGACAGGAACGATGGGTATCGAGGACAGGTACAACCAGGCCGTCGGATTTCCGGCTGGTGAGGAAGAAACAGAAGACGGTTTCTCACTAGAGGGAAACCCGATCATGTATCTTGGAATTCTTGGTGCCCTTATTGCAGTATCGCTGGTCTTGTACCGGTATCTTGTAAAAGTCTGATTCAGAGTTTGAGCATCTCAAGGGCGAAGAGAAACCCGCTCATCAGGACAACCAGAACCACTACCACGATCCACGAAGGAATACCGAGCAGTTCTGGAATGGTATCAACAGGGAATACTCCCCTGTCCATGAACTTTTTGTTTATTGCCGGGTAGAAATGGGCAAATAACCCGGTACCGATGAGCATCCCGACAGCACCTCCAAAGAGAGCATCCATCTGTCCGGTGCCGATGGCCCCTGCAAGTGTGCCGGGGCAGAACCCCAGTATTGCAAATCCAAGTCCGAAGATACATCCACCTATAGCTGTCGCTCCAACAGATCCCCTGAATACATGAAACTTTATCCATCCGAGTTGTTTCATGATATGCAGCCCGATCATGCCGATAATTACCGCAGAGAGCATCAGTTTCAGAACCGTGAAGTCGGTGAGCAGCAACTGTCCGACGATCACGTCATACGATGTGACTCCTCCTTTTTGCAGAAAAAATCCAAACCCGATGCCGAGCAGAAGGCCAAGCACGAGCTGCATCTGCTTGTTTTTATACAGGTTCTCAAACATGATCACACCAGTACTCTGAAGATAAAGAGCCCTGCCCCTATTCCTACTGCAAACATGCAAGCAACAGCAACGAAACTTGCCAGTGACAACTGGGGTATTCCGCTGATTCCATGGCTGCTTGGACATCCCCAGCACCATCGTGCGCCAACTCCGATGAGGACTCCTCCGATGATAGCTGTGACCAGCCTGAGAAGGGGATTATCACCGAATGCTGTGGTAAACGTATGAGGAATCCAGGTTATCTGGAATGTTCCTGACAGAAGGGTGCTGATAAACGCCCCGATTATGATACCAAAGACAAACATCCACTGCCAGTCAATGTGGAGCGGGAACTCTTTGAAGTACTCCTTCCCTTCAACCTGCTTTCTGCCTCTGAAGAGACTCTCTATCATCCCGGCAACCCCGGTGAATGCTGCTCCGCATCCGAACGGACGGTTTGAAAGAAGCATCGCAAAACAGAGCAGTATCCCGATGCCTGCTCCGGCGAGATATGGTGACCATAGTGGTGTAGTTGGATCCATAACAGTAAGAGTGATCATGGCTTGTGCGGAGTTGAATCTTTTGCATGAAAAAGTCCTTTTCACCGGTCCCACCTGGGGCCCCCAACGGGGCACCGTTGGGGTTTTGATGAAAAGTACGATGATATCGTCTGGAGAATACCCCGTCACGTAGGGAGGGTAGTCCTCTACACTTTTGAGAAGAGAACCATAACAGCAGGGCGATTTTGAAGAACAAATGGAGCGGTCCGGACTTCGACCTCGATACGGCTTCCATCTGCCCTGATAAACTGTTCATGAATTGTTGAGACGGTGCTTTTGTGAACCTCTACCATCCGTTCAAGTGCCATCTCCCTGAATGCTATGTCAACAACATCTATGGCAGGTTTTCCGATGAGATCATCAGGACTCTCATATCCGAGTATCGATGACCCGAACGGGTTGACATACTCAATGATTCCATCCTGGTGGATACCGATACCATAATGAGAGGTTTCGATGATGGTTCTGAACTTCTCTTCGCTTTCTTTGAGTGCAGACTCCACCTCTTTTCGCTGCGTAATATCTGAAAGCATCGCAAATGATCCTATGAATCCCTGATTCGGATCCATAAGGGCAGTGACAGATACCTGCATCCAGCAGATTGACCCATCTCTTCGTACAAACCTCTGCTCATACTTATCGTTGAAACCCTGTATTCTCTTCTCCATCCGGGCTTCGTGTTCAGCATGATCTTCGGGAAGCATGAAATAGGTGACATTTTTCATGAACATCTCTTCTGCGCTGTACCCGAGTATCTCTGTCAGGAGATGGTTCACGTACACGGTGTTCATCTGCCTGTCCATCTGCCAGATTCCTTCCTGGGCGGTGTCGACAATCCTGCGAAACTTCTCTTCGCTCTCCTGAATCGTCTGCTCTGCCGCCTTGCGATCTGTAATATCTGTGGCTATTTCAAGTCGCACAAGTTTTCCGTCAGTCCATGTTATTGCCCGGTCCCGACAGTCATACCATCGGTTCAGGTGTGGGTTGTAATACTCCCACCTGTACACACCGGTTGGAGTCCCGCCTTCAATAAGCCGGTCATTTGTGCAGAATGGGCACGGATGATCAAGATCTGTCTGGAAAAATGAGTAACATTTCTTTCCGCTTGAGTCCCCGTACAGTGATCTGACCTTTTTGTTGATGTACAGGATCTCGTATCTCTTCATGTCAGCAACGTACACCAGGGCATCGATACTGTCAAGGATACTGTAGAGCTGAGCCTGTATCTCCTGAGGGAGCAGGCCCTCCTTCTCTTTCCCATCTGTTCCGGTGGTTCCGGTATCAGGCTGGTGAGTATGTGAAAATGCCTGCGAACCTGATACATAACTCCTCCCGATCTGTGTATGCTTCTTCAGGTACTCCAGGATCTTTTCTGAATGTGCCCATTCTCTGTCAAGACTTGAGACCATCTCGTCAATCCTGTTTATCTCAGCCTGTATGGACTCATTCAGTCTGGAATCTCCTGTCATATCAGCGATGAATGCTATTATCGAGAGTGGATTCCTGATCCCGTCGTTGAGTATGGCAAGTTTTGCAATATTCTCCTGGATCTGTACGGTGGTCTCCTCTTTCTCCCTCTCCAGTCTGCGTTCGAGGGTGACATCTCGTCCCTGTGCGATGGTTGCTATCGGATTGTTCCCTTCCGGGCTGTATATCGTCGATGAGTTCCAGAGAACGGTCTTCACAGACCCGTCCTGATGTTGGATGATGAGTTCAACTGTCTCCCACCTGACCCCTTCAAGGGTTGTGCGGATAAGTCTCAATGATCGTTCTGCCTCGTCAGGAGGAAAGAGCGTATCGAGTGACCTGCCAACCAGTTCTTCAGCCGGTCTTCCGACAAGGAATTCGCCTGCACGGTTGATCCTGGTAATTCTGAAGTCAGGGCTCCAGACTATGATCGGACCGAAAGCATTGTCGATTAAGCTCTCAAGAAAAGCGTTGTTCTCTTTTATCCTGATCTCACTCAGTTTCTGCGGAGTGACATCCAGCACCAGTGTTGAAAATCTCCCAAGCTCTGTAGAGTACGCGGTCACATCAAAATATTTCCCGAGGTCACCGCTGTAGTTCTCAAAATGAATAGTCTCCCCTGTGAGGGCAACCTTACCATATGTGTCTATCCAGTATGATTCAATACCAGGCAGAACTTCACAGGCAGTCTTACCGATGATATCTTCTGCATGCAGGCCGGTGAAATCTTCAAATGCCCTGTTGACCTCAAGGAACCGGTAGTCATATGGCCTGCCTGATTGGTCGCAGATGATCTCATGGAGTGCTATTCCTGCGATGTTTGACTCGAAGAGTTGCTGGTATTTCTTCTCCCTCTCTTCTATCTCGATCTGTGATGAGAGGATCTCTTCAAGTTGCTGCTTCAGTTCCTCTTCTGATCCTGACAACTCCTCCAGCATTGACTGGAGATCCTTATTCTTAATTGCCAGTTCCGCTTCTGCCTTCTTTCTGGCAGTGATATCCTCGATGGTTCCCTCTATCCACAGCAGGTCATTGGTATCGCTTCTGACTGCTTTTGCATTCATTGATATCCAGATGGAACTGCCACTGCGGTGCCAGCATTGTGCCTCGTACCCATGAAGATTTCCTTGAGATTTCAGCAAATCAACAATTCTCTCTCTGTCTTCCGGGTGAACATAGAGTTGCTGCCCGATATCATTGATTGCTGCTTTCATCTCTTCCGGGGTGTCATACCCGGCGATATGTGCAAATGCCGGATTCATCTCCTGGTATTTTCCAGCCGGACTTGTCCTGAAGATACCAAGAATTGCATTATTGAAGAGGGAGTAATACCGGTCTTCGCTCTCGCGAACCTGCGCAAGTGAACGGGCACGAAGTTCTGAGAGGTATGTTACGGTTGCTGCGACAAACAGGAAGAATACAACCCTGAAGAGTGCGTCTGATACAGATACCGGATCAGGAGTAAAGTGCAGGATAAATCCCATGTAGCCTGCAATGATGATGAGAGAAGCAACAAATCCCTTCCTGATATATCCTGCACAGGCGATGATGATGGGTATATACCAGAAGTTCTCGACGATCTCTGTCCATCCCATCCACAGGGAAACATAACTCATCAGGCAGGTTATGATAACTGAGATGACCAGAAGCCATAGATACGGATCCGTGAGTCTGAATCCAGGTGAGAAGACAGGGAGCCTCAATTAAACTCCCTCCTGGATATTGCGTAGGCAAGAGTGTGGGATATAGGTGCCATTGACTCCCGGTTGCGATACTATGGATACAAGGTATTTTTATTTAAAGATAGCATCTATCACAGGCAGGCCCTGATCCCAGGGATACCTTTGTGTCCTGTATATCTTTTATTGTGGGTAACGGGGCACATTGCGGGATATTTTAAAAAGCTGAATGATCCCCGTGAGGATTATGCCCGGAGCAGGTACTTGGTGAACCTGAACATATCAGGAATGGAATATATCTTTCAACCGAATTCGGGATGTTGGGGAATGTAATCCGTTCGTTGTTCACTGAAATGTCTGGTAATGCCTCTTTAATGTCGTTAGATATATCTCCAGACTGACTGCATGTTCCTGGTTGTATACATTGTTTCGCAGTCTTACTCGAAGTGAGAGGGGTTATGGGGGAAAGGAGTTGTATCTATTATCAGTCTGTGAATGTCAGATCTTTACTTCTTTTCAACACGAGTAAAATCCGGCATTGGTGGAGAGCCATTTCGTCGATGAGACAGAGTCCGGGCCTCTTCAATAATCCTGAGGTACTGCTCTTTGGACAGCGGATAAGAACCCCGGTTCCTGAATTGAGAATTAATAAACTGGCATTGCTGCTTACTCCAGACTTTATTAGGGACTGATCGTACCCAATCTGCAGATTTTCTGACAAACCAGATCCTCTCCTGCTTGTTCTTCTCCCGAATTGAATTATCCGGTGGTATCATATGAGACTCAACATGAAACACAGATTCACAGATAAACTGATAAACTCCATACCCCAGTCAACAAAGATCTATCTCTGAAAAGTAATGACCATCAGGGAAGAATAGGTCTCTATCCTTTCTGATCTCCATGCTCATTATATGTATTATTATGGAATAGTAGTTCTGACAGTATCTGGATGTACTGCTAAGGTATGGCAGGCATATGAAAGGTGTTTGATTGAATGGATCCTGAATGAGGTTCGTATAGTATGATAACTGTTATACCGCAACCTCACAGAACTACTCTGATATACGTAAGATAAAACGAATCCCATACAGACCCAATTGAATCAGGAACATGCAATGAAATCGGATGACCTTCTCAATACGATCCCTGCTGTGGTATTCCATGCCCGGTATCGTGGGGATACTCGTATGATTACTGTCAGCAGACAGGTTGAGGAGCTCACCGGCTACCGGGCTGGATTCTTCACAGATGAAGAACGACCGCTTGAGTCTCTAATTGTCCCGTCTGATCTCACCGGAAGAAGAGTTACCATAGAAGCCTCTCTTCAGGGCGACTCTCCGTACCAGGCAGAATACCGGATCACCACTGCTGACGGGGCTGAACGCTGGGTCTGTGAACTGGGAAACTCTGCTCATGGATCTAATGAGATCTGTGGTATCCTCTCTGACATTACTTGGAGGAAGGCTGATGAGCATTCCTCTGCTATCCGTGCCGATCTGTATGTAAGGGCATTTGATGCAGTTCCTGAGCTGATCGCCATCCTTGATACCCGCCATAGAATCCTGGAGATCAACCATGCCATGGCAGAAAAGCTTGGCCGCACCCCTGAGGAATGCAGAGGAGAAAAATGCTTTGCATGTATCCACGGTACAGATACCTTCCCTGATTTCTGCCCTTATTCAAAGTCTATCGTTGATAACCGAGTCCATACCGAAGAGGTGTATGAGCCCAAACTCGATGGAATTTTTCAGGTTACAACAGCCCCGTTCACAGATGATGACGGGAACGTGATGGGGTGTATCCATATCGCCCATGATCTCAGTGATGTCAAGAAACAGCAGCAGAAGATGATAGAATATGCTGAAGAACTTGAGGCGATGAACCATGAACTCACCGAGGCACGGGAAGAACTCGCAAAGTTCGCAACCACCCTTGAGTGGCAGGTGGTTGAACGCACAGCCGAAGTAAAGGCTCTCTCTGCAGAGGTGCTTGAACGCAACCGGATGGTTGAGCAGTTTCTCAAAAAGAAGGATCAGTTCATCAACCAACTAGCTCACGATCTCCGTACACCCTTAACCCCTGTGGTAGCCCTGCTTCCGCAGCTGAGCGAACGGATCTCTGATCCATATCTTCTTGAGATTATCAGGCTCTTCGAGGTCAGACTCGGTCATCTCAGAGAAATGACTGAAGAGGTGATTAGGTATGCCCACCTGAACAGCCAGAGTTACATCACCGACTACCGCGTGTTTGATCTCCATGAATTTGTAAACGAATCGTTTGCTTTTCATCAGGAGTATGCGGTACAAAAAGAGATCGCGTTCACCAACTCAGTCCCTGATGGTGTCAGGATCAGGATGTCAGAGAGTCAGGCTCCTCTCATGTTCAGGCACCTCATCCTCAATGCGATTCAGTTCAATAAAATTGGTGGGACGATCATTGTCACCGGCAGTATGAATGGTGACTGGGTTACTCTTCAGATCATCGACACCGGCTCAGGTATCCCTGAAGATCTCATTGACGTGATGTGGGATGAGTTCACAACCGGCGATCCCTCCCGCAATGATCCCAGACACAAAGGTCTTGGTCTTCCGATTGTCAAAAGGATCGTAACGATGCATCGTGGATATATTGTTGCAACCAGCCAGGGGAGTGACCGGGGAGCAACATTCACCCTTACCCTTCCACTGACTCCAAACCCTGACCCTGCCATGGAGAGTAAACTGGAACAGTAATCCTGCTTTATCCTCTCACTCTTATGACTCCAGGGCACGGCCTTTTGTCTCTGGAAAAACCCAGATCCACAGGCCGGTGGCAACTGCAAACAACGCACCCAGGCATATATCCACGCCTAAATTGTATATCTCTCCGATATACGCGATTAATACCGGTGTGAGCAGTTGCACACCCCTGGCAATATTGAACGCCGCACCGCTCAGCGTATTCCGAATAGCAGTAGGGTAAATTTCTGCAAAAAGCGGTCCGTATCCTCCAAAAAAACCGGTACCAAATCCTACCAGTGCCATACATCCGAGAATTACTCCTGGGATTCCTTCAATGAGATCCCAGAGGAGCGTGATCATAACAAGGCCAATAGCCATGATTGTCGTATACAGGGTGAATGACACACGACGTCCGATGCGATCGGCGACAATACCAAATGACAGATATCCTGCAATTCCTCCAATCTGGCAGACGATTATCCACATGGCTGACATACTGAGAGAAAAGGACCGTTCCATGTACAGATATTCGGGCAGCCACGAATAGGTGAACCAGTATGCTGACATCCCCAGGGTTGCCACTATAAGGGCGAACAAAAACAGTTTCCAGTATTTTCGGTCAGGCACTCCAGGTAGACTTTCGGGATGTATTTCCGGGTTTGTAAGGTTTCTCCGTTCTGCCGTACGTTCCCAGAGATCAGACTCTGGAATGTTTCGTCTGATGAAGAACACGAATAATGCAGGAAGAACAGAGACGATAAAGCATGCTCTCCACCCTATGATTGGAGCAATAAATCCGCCCATGACTGAAGCGAGCAGGATTCTGATCGGTACACCAGTCTGTACATATGATGCATACTTTCCCCTTTTCCGGGCTGGGAAGAGTTCAGCGATGTATGTCTGCCCGGCAGCCCACTCGCCCCCGACCCCGAGGCCGGTCGATAATCCTAAAGAGGATCAGGCTTTCAAGACTGGTTGCAAACCCGCAGAGCAGGGCGCCCAGGCTGTAGATTATTATGCCTCAGTTGCAGCACCGGCTTTCTGCCATACCGATCGGCTAGCAGACCGAAGATGATCCCGCCTGCTGCAGAAGCTGCAAGGGAAACCCCCAGGGCATATGAAAACCGGACCGAAGAGATGTTCAGATCCTTGCCGATCCAGACAAAAAGATTGGTGAGAAGGAGGAGATCATAAAAATCAAAGATCCACCCCGCCCAGCACATCCCCAGTACCCGGTAATGCACAGGCGTTAACTCGGTACTGGAGTTGAGAAGTGGTGTCACGAAAGATCCTGTACCTACTACCTATGTTTGGATATTTATTCACCATGTGTTCTCATGCAATTAATCGCTTTCTCATCAAAATCTGCGACAATTACTGAGAAGATATACTGGTCTCCACCATCACCGACAGAGACCACTGATTTTTCTGTTGGAACTCTTCTGGGTTCACCAGATGGCGATGGGATAAGGACTGATCCACTCTCATGCCCTCCTTTCTCAAGGAGTTCTGTGTCGCCTTTTACAAATGCATGATGTAGATCGGGCGGGAGCAACTCACTGAGACTCTTTCCTGCAGCCTCTTCTTCATGTGTGCATCCAAATAACCTGCAAAACTCCGTGTTGACCAGAAATACCCGCTCGTCGTGGCGGTAACAGGCGATCGGGTGTAGAAACTGATCAACGACTTTTCGCATGATCTTCCACTGGAGCTGCTGCTGCTCCTCCTGAATGCGTCTCTCGGTCATGTCAGAGATCAGCACATAGTAGCGATCTGCATCGTCGTACTTGTTTGAAGAGATCCTGGCATTCAGGTATCGTGACTCACCATTCCGTCGTGCTGACCAGAAACTGAACTCCTGTATTGAGGCGGGATTATCTCCCATCTCTTTGAATTTGCATCTGACCTTCTCTTTCTCCCCTTCTCCTGCAAACTGGGGTGGTTCTATTGTTGCGAGTTCTTCTCTGCTGTAGCCGGTTATATCAGTAAATCGTTTGTTGGCGTAGAGAGTCTCTTTTATCCCGTTTTTAATCTCAACCACGAGCAGCCCGTCACTCATGTTGGCGATCATCTCTTCAAAGAACTCCCTGCTTCTCTTGATCTCATCGTGTGCAAGGCGTTCATTGGTATGATTCTCAAGGATGACGGTTGTGCCTGCAGTCCCGTCGTCAAAGACTGTTGGCACGATCTTCAGGTGATAGTACTGGTTTGGATCAGTCTCAAGTGTGACCTCTTCGAGATCACTGCCTGTTCTGATCTGCTCTGCAATGACACCGAGAAGGGTATGAATTGCCGGATCTGGTGCAGAGATATACTTGATCTCCTGAAATAGTACCTGATCCCTGTCAATACCGATAAGGGAGACAAATGGATCATTGATCTGGAGGACACGGAGGAACTGATCAACGACCATCACGAGATCGGTGGTATAACTAAGAAGGGCTGAGAGCGGCACCCGGGATGAGAGGGTATACACCTTTGCCATCCCGAAGGTTCTGAGATCAACATGGCCAGACGCATGCAGGATGTCCAGGTATCTCCCGACAGAATGTTTGTTCTTTCCAAGTTTTTCTGCAATATCGGTGATACTCATTCCCTGATGCTGTTGCCTGAGCAGCTCTTTGATACGTGAGAGCTCCTCTGTGATCCGTTGCATACTTACGCATGGATTATGTGATCACAAATAGGTTCCCCTTGTATGAAACAATTGTCTGTATCTTCTATTTGTAACAAATAACCCGAAACTTATTATGTATCTATGTTTACATCTGTATGTACAACAAAGAACAGAGTACACGTATGAGTTATCAACCACTGGTCGCGGATGTCCCGGGAGGCGTGAGATATGGCCCTGTATCAGGCCTGTTCATGCTGCTGATTCTTCTTGCAGGTCTGGTCTGTCTGCCTGTATCTGCAGACTCAAAGTACCTCTCCGGCTCTCCTGATATCTCCGCATCCATATCCGGAAGTCACGAGTTCACTCCCGGTACAACAAATCAACTTCAGATCTCGATACAGAATACCGGTCTGATCTCATCAAAGATGACCCACTCCGATGTTCTGGATGGGGATGCCACTCCGAGCACTGCAAAGATGGTGCTGGTCTCGCTCGATGCCGGTGATGCACCGGTGGTCGTCAAGTCAGACACCCAGATGCTTGGAGACATCGCTGCATCCAATGCAAAGCCTGTCACGTTTCAGGTCTGGGTAAAGGATGAAGCCCGGGCAGGGAAGTACATCCTCCCGCTTCACATCACCTATACCTACCTGGCTGAAGCCGATCAACAGGGGACTGAAAGTGTCACATACCGGTACACTGACCGGGATATGACGATTGACCTTCCGTTTGAGGTCAGGTCAGCGATCAATCTTGATGTGACAAAACTTACTGCACAGGATATCAATGCAGGAGGTTCAGGATACCTGCTGGCGACCCTGAAAAACACAGGTGTTGATTCAGGAGCAAAGACGATCGCAAAGATTGCACGTAGCGAAGGATCACCTGTGATTCCTGTCGACAGTGCTGTCTACATCGGTGCATTTGCTCCCGGAGACGAGGTCAACACGAAGTTTAAGGTCTCGGTCTCCAAGGATGCACAAGGACAGGAGTATCCCCTTGACCTCTATGCCACCTACGAGAATGTCGATGGTGTGACTCTTGATACACCGATTCAGCATCTGGGTATCGCAGTGGCACCAAAGATCGTCTTCTCAACGGTTGGAAAGCCGGTAGAGATCAGCCAGGGCGAGACAAAAGAGATCGAAGTGATGTATCGCAACGATGCAGACACGTCTGTGTACCTTGCAGAAGCACGGATAACGCCTGTGGGCTCCTTAAAGGGTTCAGACAATCTTGCCTACCTCGGTGATATCAAGCCCCGGGAGACCGCCCGTGCAGTCTTCAGGATCACAGCATCTGGTGAAGCTGAGCCTGGAACCTACGCAATGGACTCTGAAATAAGGTTCCGTGACGCTCTTGGCACCAGCCAGACCTCTGATATCGTTAAGGTACCTGTAGAGGTTGTCTCTGCAGGTCCGTCCGGATTCATCACCGCAGATCCCCTTGCAGTACTGCTGTTGCTTGGCATCATCATCGGCGGAGGGTACTACTTCACCGTTCGTCGGAAGGCCTCCGGAGTAAAATCCGCAGGAGATAGTTTGCCATGATAATAGTTCAGTGATAGAATTATTAATCTTGAGAACTAATGTCTGATAGCAGACAGTTGAAATGGATGTTACAACCCTTGACAGAGCAGCCGGAAACATTCTGGCTCTCCTGGTCTTCTATCACAAGCAACTCTTCAAAACCGAACACGGCATCTCCGGTGTTCAGGCAGCACAGTACCGTCTGCTTGGACATCTGAAGAAAGAAGGAACTCTCTCCATGACAGCTCTCGGGACCCGTCTGTACATCTCCAAACCGTACATGACGAGTCTGGTTGATGCTCTCATCAAGGAAGGATATGTCGAGAGACTTTCAGACGCAAACGACAGAAGGGTGATCAACATCTCGATCACCGAGGACGGAAAACAGCATCTGCTTGAGGCACACCGTCTGTATAAAGATGGGATCAAAACCCTCCTTGCAGATCTAAATGAAGAGGATCTGAACAATCTCTGTTCCTCTTCAGAGGTTGTATCCTCAATTCTGGGAAAACTCAGATGATGTCCCGGTCTGTGACCTTCTGTCAGGCTGAACTGTCCGATTCATGAACTAACCCATCACGGTAACACAACAGCAATTTCATGGAAATTACTATGTCAAGTCAGATACGCAAAACATTCATTCTGGTAGTATTCGGCCTGCTGGTTGCAGCGCTGATCGCCTCACCTGCACTTGCAGGAACCAAGTATATGTCAGGCTCACCGAACATCACCGCAAGTATTGCAGGGAGCAACGAGTTCACCCCCGGAACCACGGTCCAGATGAAGGTTCTTATACAGAATACCGGTCTGAACACCATCAAGATGGTTCAGTCAGGAATCGTTGACCGTGACGATGTGCCAAGCACTGCAAAGATGGTGAAAGTCACCCTTGGTGCAGGCGATGCTCCGGTTCTGATCAAGTCAGACCCGCAGATGATCGGTGATGTTAAGGCATCAAACAACAGTCAGGTCACCTTTGATATCAGGGTAAAGGACGATGCACAAGCAGGCACGTACACTCTCCCACTCACCATCGAGTACACCTATCTTGCAGATGCTGACCAGCAGGGAACAGACAGTCTTACCTACCGGTATATAAAGAAGGACCTTCAGATCGAGCTGCCGTTCGTTGTCAAATCAGCAATCAATCTTGATGTCCTCTCTGTCATTCCTGAAAACATCAATGCAGGTGGATCAGGATACGTGACCCTCAAACTTAAGAACAGTGGTGCTGACACCGGAAAGAAGGCAATCGCCAAGCTGAGCCGCAACGGCAACTCCCCGATTGTTCCGGTTGACAGCACGGTCTACATTGGAACCTTTGAACCAGGCCAGACCGTAGACACCAAGTTCAAGGTATCTGTCTCAAAGGACGGAGAACCACAGACCTATCCACTGTCAGTCCTTGTCTCCTATGAGAACGCTGACGGAGAGACCCTTGAGACTCCGGTAGAAGAGTTCGGTGTCCCGGTCGGGTCAAAAGTATCGTTTACAGTGACCAGCCCTGCAGGTGAGACCTCACCTGGAAAGAAGCAGGCTGTGTCTGTTACCTACCGCAATGATGGTGCAGCAACTGCGTACAGTGCAGAAGCCCGTATCAGTGCTGTAGACCCCTTCACCAGCAACGATGACCTTGCATACCTCGGTGACCTCAAACCAGGCGAGTCAGGAACGGCAAAGTTTGAGATCAGCACTGCATCAGATGCAACACAGAAGACCTACGGACTCGATTCAGAGGTCAGGTACCGTGACGCCCTCGATAACAGCCAGATCTCTGACACCGTCAAGGTCCCGGTCTCTGTTGTGCCATCCGGGGGTATCGCCTCGCTACTTGGAAACCCAATTGTGATCGCCCTACTGCTCGTAATCATCATCGGTGCCGGATACACCTTCCACACCCGGCGCCAGAAACAGGTCCGCTAACCGTTACCCGGTTGTGATACCTTATGCAATCATTTTTTTCCGGTGTCGCCGATCTTGTGGTTCACCGGCCCCGTCTCGTTGCTCAGGTAGCTGTAGTGCTCATGCTGATCTCTCTTGTCGGGATGAGTATGATCTCCATGGCTACCGGGAATGACACCTATCTGGATAAAAATTCTAAATCTGGTGTCGTCTCAAACCATTATTCTGATACGTTTCAGCAGAACACCCTGGTCCTGCTCTTTGAGTGCAACGATCCCACGAGTCCTGAGATTCTAGCCTACATCGACTCGATCATGGGGCCGATTGCGAAACTGCAGTATGTTTCAGGAACTGCCAGTGTCACGGAGGTGTTCAAACAGGCTAACAACGGGACCCTTCCAATCTCCTCTGGCGAGGTCACCGAAGTAAAACAGAAGATCTCACCCGCAGTTCTTAAGCGGTATGTCCCGTCAAACCTGCTGAACATGGCGATGGTGACTCTTGAGCCGGGTCTCAGTGACAAGAAGAAAGAGTCTGCGATGAAGAACATCCTCTCGTTCATCGACAGTACTAATATCCCCCCGGGTCTGTCTGTCAAACTCACCGGAGATGCGGCATTCAGTATGGAGATGAAGAATGAGATGGGAGCCTCCATGGCAACCCTCATTCTGGCTGCACTTGTTCTGATGGTGATAGTCATGGGACTACTCTTCTCCTATGTCAGTCACCGGTTTCTGCCCGTGTTGATCGTCTCTATAGGACTCCTTTTCACCTTTGGAGTCGTCGGGCTGGCCGGGGTTACTGTAAGCATGGCAGTAATCTCTGCATTCCCGGTGATGATTGGGCTGGGTATCGATTATGCGATTCAGTTCCACTCACGACTGGAGGAAGAGGCCCGGACAAACTCTCTTCCTGATGCAATCCGTAATACTATAACCAGAACCGGTCCTGCGGTAATGTACGCGATGCTGGCTACAACGATGGGATTCATCGCGATGTTCATATCCCCGGTTCCAATGATCCAGGGCTTTGGTCTCGTGAGCATCATCGGTGTGGTCGTCTGTTACATGACATCGCTCATAGGCATACCCCTCATTGCGGTTTTGATAGACTACAAAGCAAAAGGAGCAGGAAAATCTAAGCTCACTGACAATATCGACTCCGGATTGTCAAAGATTGCAGTGGGAATTGCGAAGAATCCTGTGCCAGTACTGCTTGTAGTCTTTTTCGTGGCATTTGTTGGTATCCAGATGGATTCACATATTCCAATTGATACCAACCAGAACTCCTTTGTCCCGCCAGGGATGCCTGCCAAAGTTACACTCGACAAAGTGACCCGCATTGTGGGATCGACTGATCCAGCTCCGGTTCTGTTAAGTGGTGATAACGTTCTGGCACTTGACAATGTCAAGTGGATGAAAGAATTTACAGACCTCGAACTGAAATTGCATCCAACCCGGCTGAATAACGCGTTAAGTATTGCTGACTACGTTATCTCATACAACAATGGGACGATGCCACAGACCCAGAGTGAGCTCGATACGGCCCTGGCAAAGATTCCTGAAGGGACCCAGAAACAGTATCTGAATGGTAAGACTGAAGCAGTCATTCAGTTATATACCTCAAATATGGAGACGCCTGCAAAGAGTGATCTAAAGGATCAGATAAAAGGCGATCTTGTAATGTATCCGCCACCGCCAGGAATCCAGACCAGTATTACCGGTAGTTTTGATCTCTTTACCACCCTGATCAGTCAACTGGTTGAAAGCAAGGAAGCAATGACATATCTGGGATTTGTCCTCGTGGCATTGTTCCTTGGTCTGGTATACCGTAACATTAATGCCCTGACTCCGATCGTCCCGATTGTGGCAATCGTCGGATGGAACGCAGTTGCGATGTATGTTCTTGGCATTGATTACAACCCGATGACGGCATGTCTCGGATCGATGACGATAGGTGTGGCTGCAGAGTACACCATCCTGGTGATGGAACGGTACCTGGAAGAGCGTGAGGAGACCGACGATGTTATCGAGGCTATCAAGAACAGTGTCAGGAAGATCGGATCAGCAATCCTGGTATCAGGACTTGCAACGTTCTTCGGATTCTCTGCATTGATCCTCTCGACCTTCCCGATCATCAGCAACTTCGGGCTTACCACCATCATTGCGGTGCTCTTCTCACTGATTGGTGCCGTTGCAGTGATGCCAGCAGTGCTCTCACTGGTCGATCAGATCATCCACCGGGTTGAGGAGGTTGAAGAAGAAGTGCTTCACATCCATCCCCATTCCCACGAAAAGAAGTAATCAGGGAATCACTGAATTCTTCTTCGCATCGTCAGGGATCTTCCCTGACTCCTCCTCTCTTTGGTATCCGTATTAATTCGCTACAAAACCCTGACCCTGCCTGACAGTGTACCGTCATCCTTACTACACTCCTTATCAGACGTATCTGTATGTCTTCTCAGGATGGGGGTATCCCTGGTGTGACCGTCATGTACTCGGTGGTCAAAGTCTCGGGCGGTACAGAGCGTCAGACTTCTGTTGAGGTATGTACCGAGTCGCGGGTGATCCTTTTTCTGAATGATGTGATCATCGGTGATCTCTCGATCACTCCTGTTGAACTTGAGGCCTTTGCAGTCGGTCACCTGATCTGTGAGGGATATATCTCTAGGGTTGAGGAGATCAGATCCATCACCATCTCCCTGCCTGAGATCAGGATAACAACACCCGGTCCTGAATGCACGCCCCTGGGGCAGTTTTGCAAGAAAAAGGCCTTTTCACCGGTCCTACCTGGGGCCCCCAACGGGGCACCGTTGGGGTTTTCAAAGAACAGTTCCGGCGGTTCTTGCCGTGATCTCCTCCCTGACGGTTCGCTCCCGCCTCTTCCTGATGGGTTGTCTCTTGATGTTGACACCATCATGAGTTCGATGGAGAAGGTCAACGACTACTCGGTTATCTGGAAGCGTACCGGGGGCATGCACTGTAGCCTCATCATCAGGGATGACGGCGAAGTGATCTGTGGGGTCGAGGATATGGGCCGCCACACCACCGTTGACAAGGCGGTGGGTGTAGCACTGCAAAAGGGGGTTGACATCAGCCGCTGTTATCTTGTCTGTTCTGGTCGTCTTCCGGTAGATATGGTCGCAAAAGCGTACCGTGCCGGTATCCCTGTTGTGGTCAGTAATAATGCGGCATTTGCCGGGGGAATCGAGTTTGCAAAAAAGACCAATATGACCCTTGCCGGGTTTGTGCGTCCTCCGAATATGACCATCTATGCCGGTGGCCACCGGATCCGATCTGCTTCACAGTAACCCATGTGACCGTGCATGATTCTTCGTGAGTCATGCTCTCCTGAACTTACTGAAAAAAGGAGGATCTCTGTGGATTATCCGATTGTAAACTTCTGCATCTCACCGTTGAGCCGGGTTGCAACAGCAAACACCTGCTCTGACTGATCTGTCAACTGATCTGTTGCTGCTGCCGCCTGCTGGCTTGCTGCTGCTGCAGAGACAGCCTCCTTGGAAGTGTTCAGGACCATCTCATCCACCTCGTTGATAGAGGCGGTGATCTCTTCAACTGCTGCAGCCTGCTGTTCTGCAGACCTGGCAACCTCATCCATCCTCTCACTGATCGTAGAGATTGATCCGATGATCTCGTTGAAGACCTTCAGCATTTCAGAGAGTGCCTTTCCTCCGTTCTGAACCGATGTCGCACTCTTGTCCATTGTCTCAGATGCAAGTTCGGTCTTCTTCTGCAGGCTCTCGATCATACCGGTGATATTCTCTGCTGATCTGCGTGACTCAAGAGCCAGTGACTTGACCTCGCTTGCAACAACCGCAAATCCTCTCCCTGCTTCTCCTGCTCGTGCAGCCTCGATAGCAGCATTGAGTGCGAGAAGGTTTGTCTGACTTGCGATGTCAGTGATGACCTTTGTTATTTTACTGATGGTCTTCATCTCTTCCATGATCTCATGGACGATCTTGACCACCTGCTCGGTGGAGATGGTGATCTCTTCCATACCTGTCTCGGCACCTTTTGCAAGTTCGGTGCCTTTTGATGAGAGATCGCTCGTATCGATTGCCAGATGGTTCACTTCGTCGGCCCTGGCAGAGACAGCAGTGACGTTTACTGCAAGATCCTCCATGGCCTTCAGAATCTGGGAGATGCCGTCTTTCCCACGCTCTGCGTTCAGGCTCACAGCCTGGGCGATATCCGCAAGGGCGTTTGTACCCTGACTGACATCATTGATACTGCCGTGTGTCTGGGTGACGACCGAGTTCAGGCTTTTGACCTGATCGTTGATGATCCGGACCGCTTCTGAGACGTTGGCCCCGACCTGGTCAAGTGCCTGTTTGAACTCCGTCCAGTCCCCCTGCATCGCTAATGCCGGATTTATCCTGCGTGAAAAGTCATAGCCGGCATACCTTTCAGAGACGACCATCGCCTCGTTGACAGGAATAATGACCGAGTCAAGTGTCTTGTTCATCCCCTCGATGATGGTCCTGAACTCTCCCTTGTGACGTGTGGGATCGGCCCTGACTGACAGGTTACCTTCTGTTCCTGCCTTTCCGAGTTCATTCACATCAGCAATCAGTGACCTGATATTATCCCTCATCTTTATGAGGGGTTCGTACATCTGATCCTTTTCTGATGCTTTCCTTATTGAGGCGGTGAGATCACCCTCTGAAATTCGTGTCACGTATACGATCAGTTCAGCCAGCCAGTCATGCACGTTATTGATAGAGTCCTTGAGTTTTGCATGATCCCCGACACATTCTATCTCCACACGATCGCTCAGATCACCACCCTTGATCTTTCTCAGGACCCTGTATCCCTGTATCACCGGGTTTATGGTCGTGTCAAGCATCTCGTTTATCTCGGTGATCACCTCTGCATATGCACCCTTGAACTTTGCTGAATCTCCCCGTTCCGTGATAGATCCGTTTTGTGCGGCTTTTGTAATGCGAAGGATCTCATTCTGCAGCTCGATGATGACATCTGCGACGCCGTTTACTGCAATCCTGATCCGTTCATGTTCTCCCTGGAACGTATGGTCTATCCGTGAGTGAATGTCTCCGTTTGAGATCTTGACAAGTATCTTGCTCATGTCCCTGAAGGGATAGAGGATATCATCAAGCATCTCGTTGATTCTGGTTATCAGGGTCTCAAGATCCCCGTGATATCCTTCAGGAGCGATTCGGGCACGAAGATTTCCCTTCTTCATCTCCTCAGAAATATTCAGGATATCTCTGATGGCACGCGATTCAGCACTGTTATCAATGATAGAAAATATGAGAAAGTCCCCGTAGGCTGCATCTGTCTGCCTGATAGTTCCTCTTCCTTCAAATGTAGTATTGTCTGCCCGGTAAAACCGCCATTCTATATTGAGGGGTTTTCCTGCAGTAACACGGGAGAGCAGGGGCTGGACATGTTTTGCTGAGTCGGAGCCGTCCGGCTGTTTTAAGGGAGAGAGGCCAAGCAGGTCCTTTCCGATGATGAATGATTTATCTGTAGTTTTGAATAATTTTCCTGCAGCCTGGTTGAAACCACAGAAGCGGTTATTCTTCATGATAAGAACCGGGCAGGGAATATTGTCGATCAATGCAAGGACAGGCGGGCTGTCAAAAGAATTGACGACATCCGGATTTTCTGCGCCCATAATTTATTCTCCTCTGTTGCTCCCAGGTGATGTGAGACACGCTGATTGACGAAGTATCAGTAGTATAGCATCTCATTCAGACAGTATAAATAAATACACTCTCTTGTAGTATCAGGGTTCTCATGAGTGAAACAGTGATAAGGTACTCTCTATATATATATTGAAGCAGTACTGCCATAGTCACCTGATTTGTTGTATTATATCTGATCGGTGATACCACGCAGTTACCTGCGGATCTCAAAATCTGTATCACCGGCAGGGGCCTCTTTGGTTACGATGAGGCGATCAACTCTGATAACATACGAATCCCTGGCATACATAGCGTCTATCATCTCTCGTACAACCTCTTCTTCTCCTTCGATCACCGCTTCAACCGTTCCATCAGTATGGTTCTTCACCCACCCGTTGAGATGAAACATGGCTGCCAGGTCCCTGACAAACATCCGGTATCCTACACCCTGCACTCGCCCTTCAGCTACAATCCGCCTCCTCTGTATTGTCATGAAAACCCGCGAGATTGTAGGATGCAGATCAATAAATGTGTATCATCGCTCCTGTGATCTCCGGCAGACTAAAGCATCATGGAGTAAATAACAGCATTAAGTACCATACCCAGGGTATCTGGGTTCTTTAAGGGGATGGAATGATCCGGGTTCTTCTGATTCAAGGCCATGGCAGCGATTTGCTCGTCTCTGATCTCACCGGTCAGATGGAGATTGATCTGGTTAAGACCTCCTCTCTTCAGGCAGGAAAAGTGCAGGCTGCCAGGGCATCGTGTGATATCATCCTTGCACCCTCACCGGGATCTTCAGGCTCTGACGAGCCTGAATATTCTTCAGATCTAATAATCTGGAACCAGGAGATCAGGTCCCGCGGAGAGGCAACGGTATTCCTGCTCTATACACAGGTTGCCAGATCACTTGTTGTAACCGATATCACGGCTGGAATTTCAACGGTTCCATCCGGGCAGGCGGCTCCCCGCTCTTTGATCGCAGCATTCAGGCAGGCATCAAACCGGGGCCGGCTTGAACGGTCGTTCAGGGCCGGATATGATCTCCAGACCCGTATCATCGCCTCGATGCCTCTTGCGTACCTCGGTCTTGAGAATGGCAAGGTCACTGATGCCAATCAGGCGTGTCTTTCTCTCATGGGGAGATCGTCCGAGCAGGTAAAGGGACAGCCTGTATCAGATCTGATCTCAACAGATGAGTCCGGCTCTCTGAATGAGGCTACACTGCAGACCCCGGATGGAAACATCCCGGTACGGGTTCACCTCCCGCCCGGATCAGATCTCGCTGAAATATCCGGTTTATCCGGGATGTCCGGGTTAATCTTTCTTGAGGATCGCAGGGAACCGGCAGACCTCGCCGCCCGGCTTCGTGAGACCGAGCGGGAGTGCAGGGAGAAACTCTGGCTGTCTGAGACGTTGGTGCTCAGAATGGATCCTGATGGCACCATCACCTTTGCAAACAACGCCACCCTCCGGTGTTTCGGGTACACTGATACCGGGCTTGACGGGAATCATATCAGCATTCTGCTCCCTCCCGGTCTTGGCCCTGAACCGGTTGCACCGGTCAGCCTCTTCCTCGGGGTGGCCAACGAGTCTGAACCGACTGCCATCCATATCATGGAGCATCAGAGGAGAGACGGCGGTAAGATCTACATCGCCTGGACAACGAAGGCGTACTACACACCATCAGGGGAACTCACCGGCCTGCTCTGTATCGGCACTGACATGACTGATCAGACCCCTGAAGGCGAGGGCCGGATCAGCACACGAATCTGGCGTGATCGGGTGATCGAAGGAACTGATATCATTCCGGAAGTGTTCGATGCCATTCTTCAGGCTTGTATTGAGATTGCACGTGAAGGCCGGGAGGGCAAGCCGGTTGGTACGGCCTTCCTGGTCGGTGACCGTGATGAAGTGATGGCACGTTCCCGACAACTGATCCTCAACCCGTTTTACGGTCATCCTGAAGAGATGCGGACGATCATCAAGAAAGACGTACGTGAGATGCTCAAAGAGTATGCCCTTCTCGACGGAGCATTCGTCGTATCAGGAGACGGTATGCTTGAAGCTGCAGGGCGGTACATCACGGTTGATGCAAGCCAGGCCTCGCTCCCGAAAGGGATGGGTACCCGCCACTCATCAACAGCAGCGATAACCACGGTTACCCGTGCCGTGGGATTTGTGGTATCTGAAAGCGGCGGCCGGGTATCAGTGATAAAAGACGGAAAAATTGTAAAAGTTATCGGGTGAGTCGGATCGGTCTGAATCAGACTGTGATGAACATGGATTTTTCTGCCATACAGATCGGGCACTTCCAGGTGTCAGGCAGTTCTGCAAAGTCAACACCTGCCTGTATCTCTCCGTCTCCGGTATCTGGATTATAAATATGTCCGCATATCGTGCATCTCATGGATTTCATACCTCACAATCGGTCTCCTTTCCCGATAAAGCTGCATGATGGTCAGGAGATTTTAGATATTTACGGTATTTAACGAGTCAGGCCTGCATCTCTTCTGAAAAATCCGGGTAGAAACCTGATCTCAAATCTGACTCCTTCTCCACTGATTCCTGTCTCTGTGATTGTTACGCCAGACATTGCAAGGATCTCTTTGGCAAGGAAGAGCCCGTACCCGGTGTTCTTCCCATAACCCCGCTCAAAGATCCTCATCTTCTCATGAGAGTCAATTCCTACCCCGTTGTCCTCGTACACAATAACCAGAGATTCATCCTCCTCTCTGCACGAGAACCGGCATGTGGAGACGCTTTTTCCATGCCTCTCCGAGTTATCAAGCAGACAGAAGAAGACCTTCTCAAGAAGCGGATCTGCAAACACCTCAAGTCTGCGAAGAGTCTTGTCAGTCTCAACAGCCGCGAAAGATATTCCATCTGAAGCCTTATGGATCACATCGCACACCTGCTGCCATGCCGGTTCCTGTAAGCCGATATCCTGATAGGTCCTGGTAAAGGATATCTGGTTTGAAATCGTCTCTGCCGCTGCCATTACCCGTCGTAGCATGATACTGATCTCTGTATCTGTGTTCATCTCAAGTGCCATATCTGTGAACCCGATAAGGACAGAGAGCTGATTTAATACATCGTGCCTCGTGATACTTGAAAGGAGACTCAGTTTCAGGTTTGTCTGCTGATAGGCCTTCTCGATCTCTTTTCTGAATGTGATGTCACGCTTGCTTTCTCGACGCCCGATCCAGGTTCTGTCATCCCTGAATACCGACTGGCAGATGTGGCTTATCCAGCGTTCTTCTCCTGATCTGGTGATGATCCGGTAATCCATCTGGCAGGCCCCGGTTTCCGGGCTGAATCCACCCTGATAATGGCACCTGATCTTCTCCTTGTCATCCCGATGGGTGATGTCTATCACAAGGTCAGGATCTGAAAGGAACTCTTCAGGCTGGTATCCGGTTATCCGTTCACATGATGGGGAGACATACTGGTACACGCCTTCGGGATTGATCCATGCCTCCCAGTCATACGTGTAATCGGCGAGTGTCCGGTACTTCTCCTCGCTTGCATAGACGATCTGCTCAAACATCTTGCGATCACTGATATCGTAGATGATCCCGATGATCCCGCACACTGCCCCTTTCTCATCACGAAGGACATTTTTTGAGATGAGCACGTCAATATTCTTCCCCTGAGTGAGTGAGAAATTATACTCATACTGCTGGATATAAGGGTGCTTTATGATGAGTTCGTCCATGTACCCATAATGGTCTGCTAGATCGGATGGAAAGAGGTCATGATTTGTTTTTCCGATGATATCATTCTTGGAAAGCCCGATAAGTTCTTCAAATGCCGTGTTGCAGTCATTGTAGACTCCACTGATATCCCGGCAGAAGAATGGCAAAGGAATTGTATCTTTGAGAGCCTCAAAAAAATATCTTGTATTATTTGGTTCCACTGAAATCTTATCATCGTCATATGAGGAGGAAATTTTCTTTGTCTGTGCGTTTTCTCTCTGAATCATCCTGTTGATTGCAGTTGATAAGGCCTGACAGAGTTTCCCGGGCTCACCCTTCGGGAGGACAAGATCAGCACCTGCGCTGATCGCCTCTATCATTCCTCCTTCCTCGCCTTTTGTGGTCAGGATAATGAACGGGATAGCCTCTCCAAACTCCCTGACCTCTCTCAAGATCTCAAGGCTCTCGCTCATGCTGCAGCCTGATATGATGATCCCGCTCTGGTGAAGATCTGCAATCTGACATGCTTCACTGCTGGATGAAACAATCTGGAGGGTATAATCTGGATATTTTTTAAATTCTCTATCGATATCAGAACAAAAAGATGGATCTGAATCAATAAGAAGTAATGAGACCAAAGATTTCCTCCCGATAGAGGATTCACACTAGATATATAAAATTGCTCCGGATTTGATTGCACGATTCAGAGGCGTCCATTCTCCTGATCCAAGCCGGTATATACCATGGTGATCCACCTTCCAATATACAGAGTAATAGTAATGGTCTATCTTCAAAAATATCTCGAAGATTGTGGCTGTGATCCCGATCTTGTCCAACTCATCCGTCTCATCTCACGCCAGATGGAACCTATCAGGAAGGCGTTTTTCGATAACCAGTTTTATGAGCATACTCTGAACGCTTCTGGCGAAGTCCAGGCAGCTCTTGACAAATGGTCTGATGCCCATCTGATCAAGGTCATCGGCGAGTCCGGATATGTCCGGGAGATCGCGTCAGAAGAACAGGAGGATATCATCAGGTTTGAGGACTCCAGGCGTGAGTATGCGATGGTGATGGACCCGCTCGACGGTTCATCGCTCATCTCCACGAACCTCACCGTCGGAACGATCGTAGGCATCTACGAGAGTGGCGGTGTTATGCAGAAAGGGAGAAATCTCAAGGCTGCATGTTACACCCTCTTCGGTCCGCTGACTGTTCTGGTCGTCTCTGTCGGGAAAGGTGTACAGAGTTTTGCTTGGGATCCCCAGTCTGAACATTATTACCTCCTGAAAGACTCGTTTATCATCCCTGAAGGGAAGATCTACGGGACGGGAGGAGTCAGGAACGAGTATATTCCTGCCCATGAGAAGGTCATCGATTACTTTGATGACGAAGGGTTCAAGATCCGGTACTCAGGCTCATTTGTTGCCGACTGTCATCAGCTCCTTGTGTACGGGGGTATCTACACCTATCCTGCCCTGAAAAAGAGTCCTAACGGAAAGCTTCGCCTGCTCTTTGAAGCAAATCCGCTAGGATATATCATCACACAGGCAGGCGGTGCTATAACCGACGGAAATCAGTGTCCTCTTGATGTCCAGCCTGAAAAAGTCCATCAGCGGATACCGATCTATATCGGGAGTGCGGGAGTCATCAGTAAGATCGAAGAGATCTACAGGAATCAGTAACTCCCATGTCCTCACCTCCTTCGTTTAGGAACCTTTAATATGCCAGCGTCCCTCACCTAAGGCAGATGGTTAGCAGCATTGTCCTTCCAATAAAAAAGGTATTTTCTCTCGTTGACAGTACCATTTCAGTGGAGATGAAAGACGAAGGACGGACCTTCCAGGGCACGCTGGTCGCCGTTGATGAGTATCTGAATCTGCACCTTGAAGATAGTGTTGAGACAACAGATGCAGCAAATAAGCGGGACCTTGGCACGCTCGTCATCCGGGGAAACAACATTCTCTCAATCGCACCTGTAGCATAACCTGATTATGACCGGATCTGAAGAAGACGCTTTCAGGTTGATCGCAACGCAGCCTGACGGTGTTCTGCAGAGTGAACTCTGGAAGATGCTGGGAGTAGACAGCCGGAAATGCTCCCGTATCGTTAAAAAACTCCTTGACACCAACCGGGTTGAGAGGATCGAGTACAGACAGGAAGGAATCAAGACATTCCGTCTTATTGCCAAGAAAGGTCCGGTGGATCCCCGCTGCCTTCTGGCAGGTGAAGAGTTGATCCCCTGTATTGCCTGCGATCTGGAATGCTCGGTGAACGAGTGTAATCTGCTCCTCGACTGGATGTATCAGCTTGCCATCTCTGATGTGGAAGTTGAGACTCCTGAAGAGGACGAAGAAGCGTAACCGATACTTCTCTTTTCTCTTCGTTCTTTCACGGGTTAAAAAAAGTTAGTCGAAGGGTTCGAACGGGGCATTACATTCCGTGCAGGAGATCGCAGGGATGTAATACTTATGCACGTACTCCTTGACCATTCTCCGTGCTGAAAACTGGGGCGTGTTGCTCTTTATTGACTCTTTCATCATCTGAACCCAGGCATGGGGCACCCCGTCAAGGCCTGCGTCGTAGTAGAGTGGTACAATCTCGTTCTCCAGCAGGTCGTAGAGTTCGATGGCATCCTCCCAGTCACGATCTCCGTTGTTATTCTTTGGATTACCACCAAATATCCACCCGTTCTTCTTGTTATACCCCTCAAGCCACCAGCCATCTCCGATGGAGAGGTTGAGCACCCCGTTTACTGCTGCCTTCATCCCGCTCGTCCCACTTGCCTCAAGGGGTGGCACCGGGTTGTTCATCCAGATGTCCACGCCCTGGACAAGGTACTTGGCGATCTGTTCGCCGTAATCTTCAATGAAGGCTATTCTTCCGCCAAACTCAGGCTGCTGTGCGTACTGGTAGATACGCTGCAGGATCCGCTTTCCTTCATCATCGGCAGGATGGGCTTTTCCTGCAAAGATGATCTGCACCGGTTTCCAGGGGTTGTTCAGGATCTTTTTGATCCTGTCGAGATCCCTGAAGATGAGGTCCGCCCGTTTGTATGTTGAGAACCGGCGTGCAAACCCGATGGTAAGTGTGTTCGGGTCTATAAGGGCTCCTCCGGCAACGACGTTTGCACAGTCTGCCTGGTATTTCATCCAGTCACGCCGCTTGAACTGGAGGATACGGTTTATCAGTTTAATCTTCAGGCCATAATGGAGTTCCCAGAGTTTTGCATCAGGAATCCGGTCGATGAGTGCCCAGACGTAATCCTTGTCATGATGGTCGAGCCAGTCCGGACATATCGGTGAGAGATACCTGTTGATCAACTGGATCAGACGTGGATTCATCCAGGTCGGAACATGAACCCCGTTCGTGATCGATCCGATCGGAACGTCGTCGAGCTTCACCTCGGGCCAGAGGAAGTGCCACATCTTCCGTGCTACTTCGCCATGCTTTGCACTCACTCCGTTCGAGTAGGCAGACAATCTGAGTGCGAACGCAGCCATGTTGAACATGTCAGGCGGGTCTTCCTGGTGAGTTCCTGCCTTCAGGAACTCTTCGCGTGACATCGTAATGGCGCCGTAATACTGACTGAAGTACTTGTCAACCATCCAGTGGGGAAACTTGTCATGTCCGGCTGGGACCGGTGTATGTGTGGTAAAGAGGGATGTCTCTTTTACGTGCCGCCATGCATCGACAGGGTCAAGCCCTCCTTCGACCTTCTGCCTGAACCGCTCAACAAGGGCGAATGATGCATGCCCTTCGTTCAGGTGAATGGCCGAGTACTGAACTCCCAGTTCCTGAAGCAGATGAGTACCGCCAACCCCAAGCACGATCTCCTGAAGAAGTCGCATCTCGTTGATACTACTGTACAACCTGCTGCTGATATTGCGCAGGTGTGGAGGATTCTGTTCGATCTCGGTGTCAATAAGATAGAGGATGACCCTTCCGATATCTACACGCCAGATTGAGAAGTGGATCTGCGGCGTTATGAACGGAACCTGAAGGACGAGTTGTTCCCCGTCTTTATTGAGGACACGTTTAATAGGGGCATTGTCCCGATCTATTTTCTCTTCAACATCCTCCTGCCACCCATCGCTCCTGACCCGCTGGTGAAGATACCCGTCAGCGTACATGAATCCGATAGCAACGAGTGGGACACCGAGATCGCTGCATTCTTTCAGGTGGTCACCTGCAAGAAAACCCAGCCCTCCTGCATAGAACGGGAGTGAGTGCTGTAGTCCGTACTCTGCGGAGAAGTATGCGATCTTGTGGCGCTGGTGCTCAGAGTAATACTCGGTAAACCACTGGTTTTTTGCGAGCATGTATCGCTGGAACTTTGCGATGACTGCATCGTACTGGTTGGTGTACTCGGGATTCCCGCTCCCTTCATCAAGAATTTCAGGGGGAAGCTGCTGCAGCATCAGTACCGGGTTATGAATACTCTCCTTCCAGCCCTGCTTGTTCAGGTTTTTAAACAGCATCTGGGCTTCCGGATGCCAGGATGACCAGAGATTATAGGACAGGTCAATCAGTCCGGATAACCGGTCAGGAATATGATCAAAATCGATCCATCGAATGCCTATCATATGAATATCTACTCCGGTACTCGGTGTTAGGAGATTATTTGAACGAGTACATAACTGTTGTGATGCCGCGATCAGGAATGCGAAATCTCCTGAATTTTACCTGAAAAGAAGTACCCCCGGACGGATTCGAACCGTCGTCATCGGAACCAAAATCCGAGATGATTGACCGCTACACTACGGGGGTATGCTGCCTTTTGTTCTCCTGTATAAGTACCGGAGCACAAGGCCTGTATCTATTGGATCTGATCGGTTATAGACCGTGCTGATTGTAATTGCTCTTGATGTCAGGTACCTGCAGATCCCCCTGACTCTGGTATCAGGCTATCTCTTCTTGAGCAGGCCGGGAAATAACTCCTCGATATGGTCAACGACATCTGGATCTAGTCCTATCTTTCCTGCTTTGTGTACATGTTCGCGGATGAACTGATCCTTCTGCTCTTCATTCAGGGTCCTGTATGACTCCTTCGAACTCCTTCCCTCAACAACCCAGGAGATCACGTAGTAATGCCTGACCCCGTAAGTGTTGGTCATGAGATAGAGATCCTCTCCATGGGCAAAATCTGTCCCGGTCCGTGTAACTGATCGTGGCTGACGGATGACGTTGACATCAGTCTCCGGGTTGATCTCAAGCCACCTTCCGTCAGCGGTCCGTATGGTCTTCTTCATCCTCTCGGTATTGAGACGGCCAGATATACTATGCTGCTGCTACTCACGCTCCGGAGCAGAGAGGGGGAAGTAGTCATGGTAGACTCTGCGCCGCTCATCAAGGTCGGTATGAAGGTATACCTCGGTTGTCTTGATCGATGCATGGCCAAGGTTCTCCTGAACTACCCTGAGATTTTTTGATCTCCGGTAGAGTTCACTTGCGTAACTGTGCCTGATCTTGTGAGGGGTGATCCCTTCCGGGGCATACTTCCTGAAGATATGCTGGATAGTTCGTGGTGAGATGTGATGTCCCTGCTGACCGAAGAAGAGCGGACCGGTGAGGCGGTCTGCAACCATGAGATCGATCTCATCGAGTGTCTCCTGGTCGACAAACACCATTCTTATCTTCCCTCCTTTTCCGCTCACCCTGATCATCTGGTCATCGATGTCGATGTCTTCGACATTGATGGAGCAGAGCTCAGAGACACGAACCCCTGTTGCATAGATGATCCTGACGATCAGCCTGTCACGTGAATCAGGGATCGATCTGAGCAGCCTTATCACCTGGCTGTGTTTGAGGTATCTGAGTTCAACATCCTTCACCCGTGGCCGGTCGATGCGGGGTACCGGGTTTGCAACAAGTACGTCCTGCATGATCATGAACCGGTAGAAGGAGGAGAGAGAGGAGAGGATCCTGTTGAGAGTGGTGGCATGGTACTCCCTGCTCTGTGTAAGGAACGAGAGGTAATCAGTAATCTGGATCGCACTCACCTCCACCTCGGTCTCCAGCCGTACCGGGTGCTTCTGGAATGATTCAGGTGTGATGGCAGCACGGCTGTTTCTGGTCAGCCAGATGTAGTGACCAAACCGTGTCAGGGTCTGGTCATAACTGATCAGTGTTTTTGCCGAATAATTGCGCATTTTCAGATACTGGATAAACCGGGGAATCCATTCTGAAAAATATCCTGAATTCACTTGATTATATGTCTAATTTCTATTTTAATAACTTTTACGCAGAATACCTATTCTGCGCAATCTGTGATCGCACAAGTCATGATCCGATTTTGATACCTCATCACCTGGTCAGAACCAGAGCATCATTACAAAAAATGATCAGAAGAGGGATGGATCAGCATTCTGATCCGATGGTCACCTGCCACATGATCACGGCAGGGTCGTCGTCTGCAAACTCCAGACTGAGTTCAAGGTCCTGGTGATCAGTCAGGAACGATCTGATCAGTCCAAGACTGAACCTGTTGTCAGGGTCATCAAAGAGGAGGTGTTGCCGTTCTGACTCAGGCCCCGGACTTCCGGATAAGTGGCTGAACTTCATCCCAAGGTCTGCCATCCCATCAAGCAGATCCTGGTATGGCAAGCCACGAACCTTTGAGGTACACCAGAGGTGGGGGAAGTCAGGACAGTACCCCTTAATACTACCTGCTCCGAGGACCTTCAGTTCTTCAGGGGTGACACCGAGGTATGCAGGCCCGAACTGAAGATCAGGCAGGCTTTCCAGGATGTACCTGGGATCTGGATACAGGTTCAAAAAATCTTGAAAACGGGTGATCGCCTCATCCTTATGGCCATGTCTGTATCTTCCGGCATGAAGCACGATGATCTCTGAGCCGGTTCGGTCTGCAGCCTCCAGAGTCTGACTCATCGCTGCCTCGATATGCTTCTTGATATCAGGTATCCCTGAAGAGAAGAGATCAGGTTCGCATGGGTTCACCTGCTGGAGGTGATGGGGAGCATGGATACGAATCTTTCCTTTGTATGACTCGAACGGCTGGATGTTTGTCTGAAAGTCTGACTCAGGCTGTGGGATTACCATCAGCTGTACATGCCCGATAGAGCCGCTGTCAAGTAAATCTGCCCTTGAAGGAAAAACTTCAGGCTGGGTGAGCAGGCATCCGGCTCCAAAGCGGATCGGCTCAATCACGCTCAGAACCATTCCTCCCAACTTGCTGAGTGCCGACTCATATGGCAATACCCCTGGTCTATGTGGGGTTTTTCTCCACTGTCTCTGCGATTATTTAAACAAGAATCGGAATTCATAACCCCTATATCTCTGTATTGCACATTACAATAGTATCCCAAACCCCCCGTGATCTCTATGAGTGCAGGAGCAACAACTGATGAATGAGTCTAAAAAGGACTACCCAGTCCTTATCGTTGAGGATGATCCGATCATTGCCCGGGTTCTTGAGACGATCCTCAAAGACAGTGGCTTTCTCGTCGATGAACCGGTGAACTCGGGCGAGAAGGCAATCACCCGGGTAGCAGCCAGAAAACCCGGTATCGTACTCATGGATATTGATCTGCTCGGCCATCTGTCGGGTATTGAGACAGCCAGAATTCTGTTTCATATCTTCAATGTCCCGGTGATCTTCGTGACCGGCCATGACGAGGAGGATGTGCTCAGCCATGCAAAGGAAGCAGATCCCTTCGGATTCCTGGTCAAGCCTATCAACCAGAATATTCTGAATACAACAATACAGGTGAGTGTCAATCTGCACGAGAAACTTTCAGGCACCACCGAAGGAAAGACCGGAGGGCTGACCCAGGCCCAGTGTGAAGACCTTGTAGGATCGCTGAAAGCGGTCATCCTGCTGGATGACCGTAACCGGATCATATGGCTGAATGATGCAGCCGAATACCTGCTTGAGAAGTCAGGTTCTGATCTCCTGCTCTCAGATGCGCCCTCTTCTATCAAGATGGAGGACCCAGACTCAGGTGAGACAATTGATATCTTTTCGCTTGATCCCACGTTTGAACGTCCGCTGATCATGAAAGATCTTCAGAAGACAAAACAGGTGATCCCGCGGATATTTATGATCAACGACTCATTTGGTGATATCAGCGGGTACTTCCTTGAACTCAACCCGGCCGGTGAGTAAGGAACTTCAGTCCTGACACGTTGAATCGTATCTGAAACCAACAACGAGCCGTCACTCCCATGAACCTGCGTAGTAAGACATTGCTGATCCTCTGCCTCACGCTCCTTGGAGCGATAGCGTTGATCCTCGGCCTTTCTTACACGGTCCTGATGGGGAGTTATGCAGGTTTTGAAGAGAAGAGTGTCCGGGACTCGGTGTTGCAGGAGCTCAAGGCGATCGAGTATGAACAGAGCCTCATCGAATCGAAATGTGGTGAATGGTCACGATGGAATGAGACCTACCAGTTTGTAAAAGGGGATAACCCTGCATATGTTGAGCAGAATCTTAATCGTGACTCTTTTGAAAATCTCGGTGTTGATCTGCTCGTCTTCCTGAACCAGAGTCATGGTGTCATATATGCAACAGGATACAACACCACATCCCAGCAGGTTGAGAAGATCACAGATACTGAACTTGCATCAATTCTCTCTACTCCGTATCTCTTCTCACATGACTCTCTCATCAGCAGCAGATCAGGTTTTCTCATCCCTGATTCTGATCCACTCCTCGTTGTTTCCCAGCCGATCCTGACAAGCATGTATGAAGGACCATCGGCCGGGTATCTTCTCTTTGGCACATATCTTGATTATGAAGAGGTACGCAAACTCTCTGACATAACCTCTCTCCCTCTCTCGGTTATTCCAGTATCTGGCCCGGTACCGGCCCTTGACTGGGAGTATGTCAGTAGTATGAATGCTACAAGTCCCTTGATCGCCTTCACTGTATCTGATGCTGATACCGTGACAGGTTCCATTCCGGTCAGGGATATCACCGGGCAGAAGCAGTTCCTTCTGCAGGTTGCTGCAGACCGGAGTATCTATAATCAGGGTCTGACTACGATTGGGAGTTTCATTGCTCTGCTTGTGGTCATCGGTCTTGCATTTATTCTCATCACCCTGGTTTTCATGGATCACCTTGTTCTCAGGCGCCTTGGTTTTCTTATCACCCGGGCCCGTACAAAGAATGCACCAATAGACGGGGTCACTGACTCCCTGTTTGCCAGTGGGGATGAACTCTCTGAACTTGCCCATGCTCTGACCCCTGTCTTTGATAGGGTTACCAGGTCAGAGGCAGAACTCCTCGAGGCACTGCGCAAGACTGAAGAGAGTGAGCAGAAGTACCGTGAACTTGCCGACTCGCTCCCTGAGTTCGTCTTTGAGGTTGACCTCTCCGGCCGTCTGACATTTCTGAACCGGCTCGGGTTCCAGGTCTCCGGGTATCGGCCTGAAGACCTGCAGGCAGGACTGTATGCTGTGAACCTGGTTGCACCTGAAGATCAGCAGCGGCTTATTGAGAATCTGAAGCGGATAGCAGATGGTGAACGGGTATCAGGCCAGGAGTATCTGGCAACCCGCAGGGATGGAACCCATTTTCCTATGGTCTTCTACTCTATCAGGGTCATCAAGGATGATGTCGCAGTTGGTCTTCGCGGCTTTGCGATCGACATCACCGAGCGGAAACAGATGGAGGCATCGAACCGGAAGCTTGCCGACATCGTCCAACACACCCAGGCTGGTATCATCACCGGATCCGGTGATGAGGTCGATGTTATCAATCCTGCATATGCCCTGATGCACGGGTACACCAGGGAAGAGATCGCCTCCGTCCCCATGGCATCGCTCTTCTCACCAGATCTTCGCAAGGATTTTCCTGCATATCTGCGCAAGGCAGAAAACTGGGGGCACTTCGTGTTTGAAGCCGAGCATATGCACCGGGATGGGACGCTCTTTCCTACCCTGAACGATCTTACGGTAATCTCTGAGCAGGAGGTTACGCCGTACTGGATCCTGAATGTGCAGGATATCACCGAACACAGACTGGCTTGGAAGATCCTCATGGAGAGTGAGTCTCTCCGTGAATCACACCGCCAGCTCAAGGATGTGCTCTCACGTCTCCCTGATGCTACCTTTGTGGTAGACAAGGACGGCTGGGTTATCCTCTGGAATGCCGCGATGGAGAGTCTGACAAAGATAAACAAGGAACAGATCATCGGAAGAGGGCAGCAGGAGTATGCGATTCCATTTTACGGGTACAAGCGGCCCCTGCTCATAGACCTGATCCTCAAACCATCCCTTCCTGCTGAAGAGTATTATACTGAAGTCACCAGGCAGGATGGAACCCTCTCGGTGGAAGAGTATCTTCCTGACACAGTGAACGGTCCGATGTACCTCTCGGTAGTGGCAAACCCACTCTTTGACTCCCATGGAAGACTCATCGGAGCGATTCAGAGCATCCGCGATGTCAGCTCCCGGAAGATTGTCGAAGAGGCACTCATGAGGACCAACGAGAAACTCAACCTGCTCTCAAGTATCACCAGGCATGATATCCGCAACAGGATCACGGTGCTTTTTGGCATCCTGCCTATTGTGAAGAAGATGAGTTCGAACCCGGAGATGACAGAGATGGTTGATATGCTTGAAAAAGCTGCATATGCCATACGGGATCAGATCGAGTTCACCGGAGATTACCAGGACATGGGTGTCCATGCACCTGAGTGGCGGGAGGCCGGTGAACTGATCGATCAGATATCACAGCAGGGTCTTCTTCCTGGCGGGGTCATCGGAAACGATCTGCACGGCCTGAGCATCTATGCAGATCCACTCCTTGAGCGTGTGTTTTACAACCTTGTCGACAATGCAGCCCGACACGGGGGAAATGTCACACATATTCATGCCTCATATACAAGACGCGAGCAGCAGGTTGTCATTACGTTTGAGGATAATGGAACCGGGATCCCTGAGGATCTCAAGGAGCGGATCTTTGAACGCGGGTATGGAAAAAACACCGGCCTCGGCCTCTTCCTGGTCAGGGAGATCCTCTCTATCACAGGGATTATCATCACCGAGACCGGAACATACGGGACCGGTGCCTGTTTTGAGATCGTGGTCCCTGATGGTTGTTTCCGGATCAGGGATGGTTTGTAAATTCAGATTCAATGGGTGAAAAATCCCTTGATGTGAAAATTTTAAAAGAAGTACGCCCAGATCGGAATTCGAATCCGAGTCGTCGGCGTGACAGGCCGACATGATAGGCCACTACACTATCTGGGCACGGGAATGGTCCTAGAACCTTCTATATGTTATCACTTTCAACTTATAAATCCAGCATACAACTATTCTGCCACTGCTGTATCAGTGGCCCTTATCTCATTCTGCGATCCATGGTAATAGAATGGATTTGGCGCATCGTTCACATGATCCAGGCAAGTATCATAAGTTCAAGAAGGTTGATGGGGCTACATACAACCAGGTGAATCAGTTCCTGCGAAAGCGGACGTTCATTACCGCGCGGGAATGGGCCATATCGCGTCTCTGTTCTGATTTTCAGACCTCTTCAGGTGCAGAGATGACCTTCATCGGGCGCAACCTGCCAGAACTGGTTCCGTTCATGACCGGTACATATTCTCCACAGGCAGTAAACCAGGCCCGCAGTTCATTCAAAAAAAAGGTGAACAAGGCAGGAGCCACGTTCCTGTATGGTGCGATGTGCGGTTTTTACACTCCTGAAGAACTTGATGATCTTCTCTTTGAGGCGAGTGAGGTTGCCAGGTTTCTGCTTGAGATCGAGAGTACAACTATCGGCGTGGATGAAGAGATCGAGATAGAGGATCAGGTGACCAACATCATGCGTCAGGTTGCCGAGGCCTCTGCCCGCCTGCTCAGACTACGTGAAGAGCAGCAGAAGGCAAAGTTAGAAAAACGACGCAAACAGACGAAAGAAGAAGATGGTCAGGACGATTCTGAAGATGAAGGGATGGAAATGCCTGATTCAGAGTCTGATATGATGTGATGTTCATGACAGAACCAAAGAAAAAACAGTTATTTGGAACAAACGGCGTCAGAGGTGTCGTCGGTGAACTGATGACGCCCGAACTGGTTATGAAGATCGCGATGGCAGTCGGCAGCATGCGCCCGGGAACTGTTGCAGTCGGAAGGGACACCAGAACCTCGGGCCCGGCGCTTATTGAGGCTGCAAAAGCTGGACTGATGGCAGTCGGTTGTGATGTCGTTGACTGCGGCATTCTGCCGACACCTGGTCTTCAGTACCTGGTCAAAGACCACTTTGATGCCGGGATCGTCATCACCGCCTCCCACAATCCTGGAAATTACAACGGCGTCAAGGTCATCGAGCCTGATGGAACCGAGATGGATGATGAGAACTCCATCGCTATTGAAGAGCGGGTCTTCTCAGGCACCTTTGCAACAAAGGGATGGGAAGCAGTAGGCTCCAGCCGCTCCGCTCCTGACATGTTCCAGGAGTATGTGGATGGAGTGGTTGCCAAAGTTCCTGCAGGTATCGGTAAGGGAATGACTGTAGTCATAGATCCCGGATGTGGAGCCGCATACCGGACAACTGCGTCCATTCTTTCAGATCTTGGATGTCGCGTGATTACCCTGAATGCACAGCCTGACGGCCGGTTCCCGGCACGAAACCCTGAACCATCAGAAGAAGGTCTGGCTCCGATGGCTGATCTGGTCATGTCAGTTGGCGCTCAATTTGGGGTTGCCCATGATGGTGATGCAGACCGGGCGGTCTTTATCGATGACAAGGGTCGGTTTGTAGAAGAAAACAAAGAGTTTGCTCTGGTTGCTGATGCAGTCTGCCATGGGAAGGGTGGGATTATCGTCACTCCGGTCAGTTCTTCACGTCTTATAGAACAGATTGGACAGCGTCACTCCTGTACTGTCGATTATACAGCGGTAGGGAGTATTTATGTGGCACGACGGATGCGTGCTCTTCTTGACGCAGGAAAGTCTGTGGTCTTTGGCGGGGAAGGAAATGGCGGACTTATCTACCCGAACCACCAGTTCTGTCGTGACGGTGGAATGACTGCCGCTATGATGGTAAATCTTCTGTCTCTGAAGAAAGAGACTCTCAGCAGCCTGGTTGACAATCTTCCTCCGTCGGTAATGCTGAAGCACAAGTTCCACACTGATAAGGCTCCGGCTATGATTCAGGCTGTCAGTAAGAAGTTCTCCGGTGATAAAATCAACACGATTGACGGACTCAGGATCGATCGTGCTGATGCCTGGGCCCTCATTCGTCCGTCCGGTACAGAACCTCTTGTCCGTTTATATATCGAGTCTCAAACTGAAGCAGTTGCAAAGGCGTTCGAGAAAGAGATTCTGGATTGTATCAATCCAATCATTGCATAATCCTATCAATTTCATCTGATTTTTATTTTTTTTTAAAAATATTTTAAATCGTGCAAATTTTTAGCAATAAGCATCTTTAAATAATAAATCTCATTATGCTATATATCACGAATGAAATAAAAATCCGGATTTCAGGATAATTTCCAAAAAATTATACCTCCGGAGATCGACTCATTATTATTCATACGATCAAAGCAGGTCACCTGCCATCCGTGCATATATATGTCGAAAAGTCCCATCATGTGGGATGACTATATCCTCTTTTTCGGACCTAGATCTTTCGCCACCTATTCTTCGTGCACTTTCTGACATGGGATTTGAAGAACCAACGCCGATTCAGAAGCAGGCGATCCCACTCCTTATGGCAGGGCAGGACATAGCCGGCCAGGCTCAGACCGGTACCGGGAAGACTGCGGCATATGCAATCCCCGGTATTGAAAGATGCAAGGAGGAAGTCAGGGCTGTTCAGGTCCTCGTCCTTTGTCCAACCCGAGAACTCTGTGTCCAGATTGCTGCCGAATATTCCCGCCTTCTCAAATATAGAAAAGATATACATGTCCTTCCGATATATGGCGGTCAGGCAATCGATGGTCAGATTCGAGAATTAAAACGCGGAGTTCACATCTGTATCGGAACTCCTGGACGCATTCTGGACCATATTGCGCGCACGACCCTCAGTCTCTCAAATGTTCACCTGGTTGTTCTTGATGAAGCAGACCAGATGCTTGACATGGGATTCAGGCCTGACATCGAGAGCATCCTTTCGTATGTTCCCCGCGAACGACAGACCGTGATCTTCTCTGCAACGCTGCCAAAGCCAATTCTTCAGATCTCACGCCGGTACCAGCGTGACCCTGAAATGGTCAAGATCGCACACAAGGAACTGACCGGTCCGGGAATTGATCAATATTATATTGAACTCGTGGAGACAGCAAAGGACGATGCCCTCTTCAGGCTGCTTGATCGTCATAATCCTTCACGTGCAATGGTTTTTGCCAACACACGGCGGATGGTTGACCTGATTGCCAGCAAGCTGAAGGCGCAGGGTTACCTTGCCGAGGCACTTCATGGCGATATGAAGCAGCGTGAGAGAGATCGCGTAATGGGCGGATTCCGTCACGGTTCAATAAGTATCCTTGTCGCCAGTGATGTGGCTGCCCGTGGAATCGATGTTGAGGATGTCGAGATGGTCTTCAACTATGATCTCCCCCAGGACATCGAGTATTATGTCCACCGGATCGGTCGGACAGCACGTGCAGGCAAAGGTGGAAAATCGGTAAGCTTTGTCATGCCCCGTGATCGCTGGAGGATGAAGGACATCCAGCGTCAGACCAACACCCACATGCACCGGATGATGATCCCGACAGCTGCAGAAATTGCAGAGGCACGGGCAAAAGAGACAATATCCAAGATCAAGACCGTAATCGGTAGCGAGGATCTTACAAAATACCAGGAAGTGATACAGGGTCTGGTTGATGAAGGGTTTGATCCGATTCAGCTTGCGGCTGCTTTCCTGAAAGAGAAGAGTGCTTACAACGGATCAGGCGGGAACGAGATTCCCGAGAATCAGTTATCAGACCAGCCCGGCTCAGCCCGGCTCTTCATCTCTGCAGGAAGAAAGGACGGGTTCAGCCCACGCGACATCGTCTATGCAGTCTCTTCGGCATGTAACATGCCTGAGCGGGCAGTCGGAGATATCCAGATGTACCCGGCATACTCGTTTGTCCAGATCCCCTCCTCCTATGTAAACCGGGTAATATCCCGGCTTGACGGAGCAGAGATTCGTGGTGTCCGGATCGGTGTGAGCCCGGCCCGGCCACGCCAGTAATTCCTTAAAACTATTTTTTTTAAAAAAGTTCTTTACATCGCTCCTGCCTGGGGCCCCCAGCGGGCACCGTTGGGGTTTTTAAAAACGGTGAATTACAAACGGAGAGATTCCGTTTATCGCTTCTACCAGGGTTTTGACCTGTGTATCAATGACATCCTCCCTGATGCTCTTCTGATAGCGATCAATCAGCCTTCTGATGAGTGATTCTGAAAGGATGCAGCGTTTTTCTCCACATTCATACGAGTCTGGAGTGATCTCACCGGTGTGAATGAGTTCAAGGGTTACGAGATCTATCATTCTTGTCTTCCAGCAGTTCACAAGATCGGTTGCTAGTGAACGTTTTCCCCTGTTGAGCATACCCTGGTCAGGATCGAGATGCACCCCGACGAGTGCCCTGGTGCAGTCCGCGGTGAGCATGGCATATCCGAATGTGAGGATAGCATTCACCGGATCGAGATATGGTCTTCCGGTCCTTCGCTTAAAGGTCATATCCGATGGGATCAGCCTGCTCATGATCTCGTAATACATATCACCGATGAGCCGGTCTACCCTGCCGATCTCGTCGAGCCTGATCAGGCTGTCCAGTTCACCGTCTGCCCGATCAAGAATATCCAGTTCACCGCTAAAGAGGAGTTCTCCTTCTTTTTCCTCGTTCCACCGCTCGATAGCGAGCATCCTCTCCCGTGCCGCTCCTTTTGCGCAGGTCAGGGCATAACTGAAGGGTGTCACCCTGTTCTGGTTTTCCCTGATGGTATCATCTATCGTGTATCCGTAGGGCTTCAGGTACCCTGCCGGTTCACCGTCTGACTCCAGAAACGAGACAAAGATCTGGTTGCTCAACAGGGTTGTGATCGCTGATGTCTGGATCTGATGTCCTCCCATGATCATTAGGTGATCGAGATCGGTGAGAGGGATCTCGGTTGTGGATCCATGGTACTGTATTGAAAGGGCATCTCTGGTAGCCTTTATGTGAGAACCATGGCCTGCTACAACCTTCCATATCGGATACCCTCTTGTGCTCATGGTGTTCCTGCGTTTATCGTAGTTCCTGTTTGTGTAACCATAATATCATGAGATGTCAGTGATCAGGTACTGATAATTTTATTTTTTATCAGATAGATTGTATATTCGGTTTATGGGCCTGAAGGTATGGAGTGTGGCACTGGTCTTCACTCTTCTGCTGATCATTTTCATTGGGTACCTGATCGGTCTGCTCTCCCCTCTTAACTCAGCGATACTGCTCTGTGTCCTCATGATCTTCTTTGTCGCGTACATCACGCTAACCCGTAAGGATCCGATGACCAAGGTTCCGACGCCCCTCGAACTAGAGAAGATGAAACGGAGAAGGAGTGTCGAAGAGAGCGGTCTTCGTCTTGAATCCGATGAAAAACTTTGATCCCCCTCATCTTTTGACCTCTACCTGGTATCCGTCTGGATCCTGCAGGTAGTAGCCTGAAGGCTCAGCACTCTCCGGAGGGTGAATTGTGACACATTCCGGCTCGCTGACTGCCCCGTCTCCTTTGTACCCTGCTGAAAGACACAGGTGATCCAGTCCGTATCCCCCTGCTTTCATCGGGGTCCCATCAGGATTTACAACCTGGTACAGGATGACAACCGGTGAACCACCAGGGGTTCCCATCCATGTATACTTCTTCTTCCATGCGTTCTGGACAAGACCCTGGGGTGTAATGTCTGTGAGACCGCATTTCTCCTGATAGAATCTCCTGCTCTCCTGAATATTGTTGACATAGAGCACAGCATGTCCAAGACCTGTCAGAAATTCTCCATTTGTGTCAGGTGATGAGATCAGTTCTATCATCCTCCCGTCCGGGTCCCTGATGTAGAGTGAATGATCACTGGAGTTTACTGAGTACTCAAGCCCATCTGTTCCGGGGTCTCCATGCTCAAACGGAACGTCTGCGATCTCCATATCCCAAGCCAGATCATCTGTGTCAATATCTGGTGAGAGGTAGCATGAGAATCCGTACAGGGTGTTTCCGGTGACAGATCTGACATATCCCTTCTCCGGATGGGTCTGCTGCACGAGGATAAGGTTGACTGAACCATCATCGGTGCTGCAGTGGCAGATATCGGTAAACATCTGCTGATATGCTGCAGGGTTTGCCCGGCTGATGAGGTTTCTGACCATCGAAGGTCCCCGGGTTACCAGCGAGTGGCCGTATTTAAGTCCGGTTGACTGTTCTCTGAGCGAGATCGGTTCAGAGACATTCATGCGCAGGATCTTTTTGTAAAACTCCATGCTCCGCTGCAGGTTCGTCACGTACAAGGCGATATGAGTCAGTTCTATGTGATCGTCTCCCATTGGATTCCCTGAGTTCTCAAATCTTATAGTGCGTACGGAGGAATGAACGTGACTATTTGTATCGGAAAAAAAGTTATAGAAACTTGGCTGCACTTTTTTCAAGTGCTGCAATTGCAGGGAGTTTCTTTCCTGTCAGGAATTCGATGCATGCCCCGCCACCTGTGGAGATATGGGTGAACCGGTTGTCATATCCCATCTTTTCAATGACCGCCGCTGTGTGCCCCCCGCCGACTACCGAGAACTGGACATCTGCTGCTGCTCTTATGATATCGTAGGTTCCGAGTGCGAAATCGGCCTCTTCAAAGAGTCCTGCCGGTCCGTTCAGGACAACTGTCTTGGAGTTTTTGATGATCTCAAGACATGATTTGAGTCCTTTTCCTCCGATATCAAGGATTGGGCAGTCGGCAGGGATCTGGTTTACCGGAACCTCAACTCGTATGCCGTCTTTGCGGATCGCAACCTCCTCGGGAACAAAGATCTTATCTCCGAACTCGTCATGTATTGTTTTTGCTATCTCTATCTGGTCATCATACCCGAGATGGGTGATAAGGTCGGCTGAAGGTTTGCCAATTGCGATGCCCATAGCAGCGAGGAAGATATTTGCTACAACTCCAATTGTGATAACCCGATCTGCGATACCATTTGAGAGCACATGGTGAGCCACATCAATGGAATCATCCACTTTTGTGCCACCAAGAACAAAGGTGACCGGCCTTGGAGCTCCTTCAAAGACGCGAGAAAGGTTTGAAATCTCTTTCTCCATAAGAAGTCCTGCCACAGAGGGCATAACCTCTGGAAGACCCACTATGGTTGGCTGTGAGCGATGTGCAGTTCCGAAGGCATCATTTACAAAGATATCTCCCATTTTTGAGAGATTTCTGATAAGGAGTGTCTTTGCTGATTCCTCACCGTTGAGCTTCAGGTTCTCCTCAGCATTGAACCTGACATTTTCGAGCATAATAACATCGCCAGGTCGTGCATTTCTGACAGCATCCTGGGCTGTATGGCCGAAGATATCATCGATGAATGTTACCGGTTTTCCCAGGAGCTGCTGGAGCCGGGCTGCATGAGCCTCAAGAGAGGTGAAGTCTTTCTTTCCGGGTCTGCTCTGATGAGTGACGATGATGCAAATCGCATCTCTGAGCGCCTGGATTGTTCTGAGATGTTCCCTGAAGCGTTTGTCATCAAGGATCACTCCTGCCTGGGGGTCAATCGGTGAATTGAAGTCAACCCGGAGGAGAATTTTCTTTCGGGAGATGTCAATCTGGGATAAATTTTTAATCATAACAATCAGCGGCCGATTATGACGAATATCAGTAGCGTTAATAGTTGATTGCTTTATTTTTATGTATTTGGGTTTGGATCATCATAATAGGTCTAAAAGCTACCATCTTCCTGTAATTTATTAAACTTCTGACAAAAAGATTCACAAAAAGAATTGAAAACCGGATTTAATCTTGGTTTGGTGATCATAATCATACATCACAAAGATATTGAATCAGAGCCCAAATATCGTTTTTATATCTGGGTTATATTTCTAGATCACGGTGCTAGTCATACTAATAATCGAATACACAGATTTAATGCAATAGTGTTAGAATATGAATGCGCATTTTTTTGAGTATTTCGTAAACCAGGCTTAATTTAGATTTATTTTAAAAACCCTTATATCCAGGTCAAATTCCCAGGCATATTCTGGGTATTTAGTAAAAATAACTAATATTCGAGATCTAACATGAGTTCACAACCTTATCCATATTGTCATCAAATTTAATCTCACATAAATTGGCATGATACATCGCATCATGCCGTTTAATCGATATTATCCTCCATACAACCAGTTCCAAAAGTGTTTATTTCCGTTCTCATGAGAAGAGAAGTATTCATTAATCAGGTTCGGACCAAAGTGACAAATGAGGTAAAAAAGCCGGTGTGGATAACAAAGATAGATTCGAAGGGAATCAGAAGGTACCTGATACTTCATCTGCATTGACTTGCGACTTAAAAATACCCGATTCAGTGCAGGATATATCAGTCCGAGGATCCCTTTTTTCGAGTGAGATAATCTGAAAGATACGCTACATGCAGAATTTTCCTGTTCTATCTCGCTTAAAGCTGCGATCAGATATTGATCCGGGATTTCACACGTAAATCCTTCTCGACTCATTTTTTTTGTTATATCAGATCCCGTAATGAGATCTGTAAGAGTTAAGATTAGTATTACCGGGCGTTCGATTTTTAATTCTTTTGCTGATGAGATGAGTAACCCCCAATTGATATTGTCATGGAATTTTTCATATATTTGTTTTATATCATAAAATTCCCGTATTCCCAAATGAAAGATATGATGAAGAGTCTGATGGATAACACTATGCAGGATGAGATCCTCTGGTGTCAAAAGGTATGTCTTTGTCTCTAAAAGGAATCCTGGTCGGGCCCTGAGTAAGAAAATCTCTCCAATTGCAATTTCTCTTTCACCAATACTGTGAGCATCAATTATATTCCAGTGAAGTTCCACCATTGAACCGGATGGATGCCGATAACCCGGACCATGATGATCAAACCTTCGACATTCCTCATCCCAATGGAACGCACCGGTGGCGATATATCCAAGTGTTTCAAGGATAGTGATTGCCTTTGGCATGTCTTCCCATTTTACCATGAGATCTAGGTCAAGCATCTGCCGCATGGAGGAGCGTTCATACACTGCATATGCAAGATATGCACCTTTGAGAGGTACAACCTGCATTGCATTGGTGTCAAATGCGTTCAGGATTCTTTTCAGTTCTGAAGATAACATTAGATTTCGTCCCCCATTTGCGAGATACCTCGCCATGAGGGTATGGGAGATTTCAGTTGGTAGTTGAATCCCATCATACTGTTTGAGTATATAACAAAGGAGAGGGATAACCCGCATCCGGTCAGCACATGAGATGATCTGAGGCCAGTGATCATCGGGGATCGAATCCCGTCTAAAGTGGTCAGGGCTTAACAACTGAATAAGTTCAAAAAATGAATTACCATCTTCAAAGATATGCGATAATGGGATCATATCAGGTCACCGGTTAAATTTGAGGGAATATTCAAGCATCATTAGCGAACCGTTTATATAAACTCATAAATTCATGATAACATGCTTAATATTAATACGTGATATTTTGGCAATGTATCTATGCACTGATTAATGAAGAATTCCTCTTTTCTTCGCTCATCGTTCCCTTCTCCACCCGATACACCTGATCCACCAACCGGAGCAGACTCTCCCGGTGAGTGATAACAACCATGGTTCTACCTGAACAGGCACTTAAAAACTCTCTGACCAGTAGTTCTTCAGTTTCGATATCAAGGTGAGCGGTTGGTTCGTCCAGAATAACGATCTGAGCATTACGCAGAAAGGCACGTGCGATAGCGATCCGTTGTTTCTGTCCTCCTGATAGTTTGCTTCCACGTTCTCCGACAATCGTATCATATCCGTTTTGGAACCTGGTAATTTCATCATGAATGCCTGCCGATTGTGCCGCTCTCATGACTTCCTCATCATCCGCCTCCGGTCTGCTGTACCTGATATTATTCATCACGGTGTCATGGAAAAGCATGAGATCCTGTGAGACGACCGCTATCTGATTTCTGATCCATGCAGGATTCAGATCTGCATAATCATAATCATCGATGAGTATCTTCCCCTGATTTGGGCGATAAAACTTAAGAAGAAGATTGATAAAAGTGGTCTTTCCTGCCCCGGTCTGACCGACGATTCCAATACGGTCGCCGGGTTGTATCTCCAGGCTGACATCTTTCAACACCGGAGTATCAGGATCATAGGAAAATGAAACCTGATCCACGAGAATGTGCCCGTTTGTCCTGATATCTGGATAGAGGAGGGTTTTTTTCGGGTCGTCATGCTCATACTCGGTGGTTATATCAAGGAGTTCTTTTACCCTTCCGGCAGCAAGGGCAGTTCCCTGAAGATTTAGTGGCATCTGCAGGAACGTCGAGATTGCTCCGGTAAGCTGCGGGTACATTGCAAGGAATGCAGTATATGATCCGATGGACATCTGGTTTGAGAGGACGAGGCTCCCCCCATAGAGCATGACGATAAGTCTGACAATACTGGTGAATGCCATCTGGACGCCACCGGTTACCTGACCAAAGAGCATGCTTGCGATGTTTAGGGAGATATTGTCGAGGGTTCGTTTCATGTACCTGTTCAGTTCCCGGTCTTCTGCTGCATGGGTTTTGATTAGGTCGATTGAACTGAAGAGATCCTGTCCATCAGCAGACATTTGTAGGCCGGATTCCCGCATCCTGATATTATAGGATCGGTTGAACCTGATAACCCAGTAACTAATGATAACCGATACCGGTACGGTCACCATTACGAAGAGTGTGAGGGGAAATGACAAGGCAGAGAGGACAGTGGCAGTCACACAGAGCGATGTACCTGCAGTGATGATGCTCTGGAGAAAATTCCCTGATATTCCCGAAAGACCCCCGGTATCTGAACTGATTCTGGCGAGAAGGTACCCGCTCCTGGTAGATTTGAAGTAAGAGACCGGGTACTTCATTACATGGGTGAAGACCGCCATCTTCACCCGGTACCCATACTCGGTATTGATCCGATAGTTGATGAGTGAAAGTTCGTTTCCGATGAGGTATTTGACAATTGAGATTACGGCAAGTGTTCCTATCAGAAACGGCAATGATGATAGGATTTGTGAGGCAAACGGGATGAGAAATGCCAGATGATGAGTTGAAAGTGTATCCAGGACCGGCTCTATACTCTGATGCATGAAGATATAGTCGATGATCCATTTCCCGGAGAGCGGGAGGGCGGTCCCGAGGAGTGAGGAGATGAAGGTGAGGATGAGAGATGAAATGATTGCATATTTTAATGGGATGAGATACCGGGTAAAATACAGTATATCACGATATCTAAACTCTCCATCTTTGCCCGGGGGTACATAGGTCAGAGAATCTTTGAGAAGTCGAAACCGCCCCCGTAAAGGAACTTTACCGATCGGGCCGCTTTGGGAGGTCATGAAGTGATCACCATATCAGTGTCGATAGATATGGATAGTAGAGAATTTAAGTCAGCGAGAATTGATGTTTACCTATTTGTTCATTTAATCACGTTTATCTCTAGCCGGTAGTGATAATTTCAAGAAAACATTGAGGGAGCACAAAGACCCAAAAAGAGATATTGTAATTTTTCAGATGTTTTTTGTGAATTCCCCATCTTTCTTTATCTCACCTCTCTTGATTGGTTTCATGTGAGGCAAGGTTTCGATCATCTTCCTCCACCATCAATTGAGATCACCGAGCACCAATCCCTCACTACGGTTTTTGTACCCACCGCGGTGGAAAAAACATCAGGAACCTTTCTTATGGGTTACACAACCGGTTCAATATGGATCAAGAATCAAGGTCTATTTGAGTAATCTAGTTCATTTTCTGTTTATCACTTATGAATGGGCAACCGAAGCCTGGGTAGTGACCTCGGATATGACTGGTGATGAAAATCCATCATATTATTGTTCATTCAAACAAATTTGATCAAAATGATCCATGCAAATCCTCTCAAAGGATGAATTTTTATCTTCAGTTTTCCAGTAGGTCATTACCAATCATTTCAAAATATTTAAATCAATTAAAATTAATAGACCCTATTATACATGAAAAAAAGATATCAAAAACCATGTATCATTGACATGAGTCTTGAATCTCTTATCGGTTTTGGTGTATCAACGTGTGAATATGGATCCTATCCTGGAACATGCAGTGGTACGGGTAGCTCACCAGGTGGATCCGGAAGTTGTATTACAACCGGTCTTTATGCCAATTCTTCGAGTACTGATAGTTGTAATAGAGGTCTTGCTCCAACTGGTGGATGCGTCACTCTGGGCAATTATCCATACTCTGCACAAATCTGTCAAGACGGTGCTCCAACAGGAAGGTCCGCAAGTTCATGTAATACCGGAACTGGTGCTGGTATCGGATGTTCTACCGGTAATTCACCTTTGGGTACGGCGTGTGCCCCTGGATCAGCTCAGGTATTTATTCAGGGATCATAACATTCCATGTATGTAATATGGTGAAGATCGCACCATACCTCGCCTTGGCATGAAGTTCTTGCTATAAATAAAGGAGTAATTCAAATACCATATTTTTTGGTTTCATCTGATAGAAATGTCTAAAAATATTGCATTGCCTCAAATTCTCTCCCAGATCTCCCAGCATGAAGAGTTCGACAACTGATCCCTGCTCTTCAACCCGGACACCGGAAAGGCGGTTGGTCTCACTCCGACCGGCGTTACCATCTGGAAATGCCTACAGTAAAAGAAGGATATTCCCGCAATCATTGAAACCCTGACTGAGGAGTATGATCCCATTCCTGAAGATATCAACGCAGATATCAAGGCATTTTGTAATCAGATTGTTCAGTTCGGATACGCAACCGTAGCCTGGGCATATATTATGACCGAGAACCGTCGTCTCATGAAGACTCCGAAGAATCTGGATCTTGACATCAACTCCCAGTGTAATCTCCAGTGCAAGCCATCCGGATATCGCGTTCCGCCAGGTTATTGGCAAATGGAACAATCTGATTCTCAATAAACCTTAAATCTCCCTCTTTATGTAACTCCAACCTCTTCAGCAAGTTTCGGGCAAAGGTTTTCTTCTTTCTTCCCCTTTTTTCACCAATTTTTTACTGGTGGTGGATTCTCGTTTAACCCTATTTGAATCAGTTCATCATAATCACATTTGAGACTGGTCCTTATGACAGGAGGTACAGGAATCCCATCGGAATGATATTCCTCCTTGAGTTCCTTTGCTTATATCAATAATTTAATCAGTTTTCCTGACCCGATTTGCTTCGTTTCTTCTTCTACTCGAATTAGTTCTCGAAGAATGTGGGCACATCAGAAACTGTGTGTGCAAGGATATGAAAGATATGGATTCCAAAAATAATTACGCTAATTCCCTTGAAATCAGGGAAAATCCCGATTTGGTTTATTCCTTCTGTCCTTCTCTTTTTCTGGATTGTATAATGTGTCAGATGCGAAGTGCTGTTTACGTGAAGTCAATGTAGTTTTCCTTCAACTCAGACTCCAGTTTAATCGTTCTGAATTATTGGCTCGAATTTTAGAGCATTTTTCACAACCTCTTGAAACATGGTTAGTTTATTTGAAAGGTTGTGGGTAATATTTACAATCGTTCCAGGACTGAGGGAAACGCCAAAGAGGTCAAAACATGCTTCAACTGCTCGTTCATACGGAATGAGTTGATAATGGACGAGATAACTGAGGTAGGCCTTGATTCTTGATCCATATTGAACCGGATGAGTACCATACGAGGGGAAAGATCCAGACGTTTTTGATCCACTATGGGTACAAACCATGGTTTGAGATCGATGTTCGGTAATTTTAATTGCCTAAGGAGGAGGAAGGTCAAAAATCTTGCGTTTTTCAATTGAAAAAAAGTAGTTCCATTTTGAAGTCTTCTTCCACAGTAGGAACAAAATTCTGGAGACTGTGTTTTGATGTGATCAACATTAGAACTCTGTGACAGGGTTTTTCCTTTGTGCCCGGGTTGACCCCCGGGTTTCTTTAGAGATTTCTTACGAAGAGAGGTTGTACGGTTTTTACGAGTATAAACATCCGAGGAATGCGGTTTCCCACTGTTGTTGCTGTTTACATTTAGTCGAGATTCGAGTTCTGTTACCCTAACTTCTAATTTATCGAATTTTTCATGCAGATAGTACATATACGCTACGATTTCCGGAGGACACTCTGGAAATTTCGATTTAATCGCTTCAGGTATTTCCATTCGGTAAAAGAACGTTTTATCTCATTATACTCAGATCTTTCGGCAGTTTTCTGATTTTTCAATTAAATAAGCTACATTTGATGAGGAAAAATGATGAATAAATTGGGGACGATGAGAACGACTGAATAGTTACAAAAAATTATTGGTATTGAGAGGAGTCGGGAGACAGGGGAATACCTATGACCTCCTCATCCTTCGTTTACAGACTCATCGAGATCCTTCTCTGTTATGTCTCCGGACACATATTCACCTCCGGGGGCAGGATCAGAAAAATGGCTGATTTTGGGTTACATCGCCATTTTTGTATTTCTTCACTTCACTGAATACCAACTCAGATTCTTTCTGTACTGCCTGGGTATCAGGAAGACCAAGAGAACGCCTGGTTATTCCCAGCCACACAGTATGAGGGGGTGCTTCCTCCCCCGCATGCTGCAGTGTCTTTTGCTGATGCACTGTCTCCTGTTAGACATTGCCCCAAAGCAGTATTTCCTGCGGCACAGGTACTGTTTGCTCCGGTGGCAGAACCCCCGTAGTTACAGTAACCAGTAACGGTATGAGGTAAGCCTCCATCTAAACAGCCTCCGCTTACACCAACTCCCCTTTGACAAGAGTTACTATTAGTTCCCGTTGCCCCATTTCCATTGGAATAACAGGTGAGAGCAGGAGGGGTCCCTGGACTGTTGCCGGTAGAACTACAGGCTGTTGCTGCACTGTCTCCGTTACCACAATAAAATTCTGATGCTCCGATTCCAGTAACCGCCTCGATGCTCAAATCTATGATCATTGGTTGTAGATATTTCTTTTTCTGCATCGACATTACTAATTATATTCAATATTGCTATTGAAAAAATTATGCAACCAGGACCTAAGGGCTGTGAAACAATAATCTGATCTATTATAAACCAATCATCCGTAGATGTTCAGAAAAAAATTAAGAAAAGCTTAACTATAGACTTTATAATGTTGTTCTCTATTTATTGTCCCCGGATTTCGATGTTCTCTTTATTCAGAACTCCGATAAGACAATGGGCAACTTGGTTTAGTAGCCGGGAGTTACGATGAGTTACAAATCGGTACCATAATCGATCGCTTGATCCCCTAAAATGGTCCATACACTCTTCCACATGGTGATATTGTCAAAGCTATGACTATCAACGGGCTTGGTTATATTGAACATCGCCTGGATCTCTTCCTGCATTTTTCGCTGATATTTCACTCAAACGTCTCTTCATTAAGATATCACATCAGAGCAGTTGAATGATGAAGTCCTGGGCCGGACTCTTGATGCTATTGCCGTCTTTGAGCCTACCGAATTGTTCAATCATATGGTATCCGACTGTATGAAAAGAGATCAATTTGCTATCAATCATGTAAATAATGATACAACTAATTTCAGTGTCTACAGCGATTATGATTCTGAAAACAATACTGAAAAACCGGTGAACCTGATTGCTTTCACTACTCGTCAATGAATGCCCCCAAAAGGGAAGACCTAAACCCATGTTGAATCGATCCAGGATTGTTCATGCAAAAAGGAGGTTAGGTCTGCTACAGTCGGAAATGAGGGAGAACCATAAGTGATTATGAACTCCCGTGGGGAACCTGAGTGGGTCCATTAGAGCAATAAGACGCTTCAGTTGGTCCCGTATCACAAAAGGAATAGGAACCGGAAGCTCCATGGGAAAAACACATCCCAGTAGCAGCATTTCCAAAATAACACTTTCCATATGCCCCACTGGCAGATCCCCCTTGCGGATCACATATTGTTCCAGCTGCACTCCCACCACCACAATATCCTCCCGATTGATGGGGGATGTCTCCCCCTGTACAGCCTGCTGAAACAAAAGCCCCATCAGTGCATCCGCTGGTTGCACCTAGGCCATCAGTACAAGAAGAGTAACCTACATTATCCCCAGCCTGACAACTTCTCGCCCCGACCCCGGTAATTGCCTCCAGAGAGAGATCGATAATTTTTGGTGTAATATACTGTTTCTTTCCCATCTGTTACTCATCTCAATTATTTTTCATTGCTTTAAGGAGTCGTCTCTCCTCTCTTCGTGACTGTACCAATACCTCCCCACTCGTTTTTCCGAAGGAGAATCCGACCAGGATAGAGACGGTTCCATTCCTGACCCGATAAGGTAGAAAAGGCTGCTCCCAGCGAGAAGGATGATCGGGAGGGCGAACAGCCCCCGTGTGTCGGTTTTCCATCTCGATGAGAATCTTTTCCGTTCAGGTTTTGAGAGTAGCGGAACTGCTCTCTCAAGGATCATGGTGAGATACCGGGTACCAGTGAGGTGGTTATCTGGTGTGGGTAATATGCAGGAATGCGACGACCAGGAGAAACATAACTGTGATATGCACCGATTCACTTTGAGTTCACGCTCTTGATGCTATCAGCAGTCATGTTCAAATCCTTTCAAAGTATATGGAGGGGTGGATTTTAACATTACCGGTTAGATACGGGGATTGTTGAAGTTAAGAAAGGGGATTGTTGTTGTTTTGATTTTTCAGGCAGATAGTGTAAGAAAAGTGTTGGTGCACCAAGAAATGGTAATTTGGATTGCCTGACGCGATTTCATCGTTCGAAATATTCCTCTTATAGCATGCAATTCTGGTAATGGAATAGTGTGAATCCTATGGGAGAATGTGGTACATGCAAGTAACCAGAATCTGTTGTATTTGCTGCTTCGAAATTGACCCGGACTGCTACTTCAATTCTGACCAGCCATAAGGCATAGGATATCATCCACGTATATACTCGAATCCTAAACAGAGAAGCTTTGATCACTCGTTTGCGATTCGAATATCTTCTATCCTTTACCTCACTTATTTTTTGACAAATTAACTCTGGAAATGAGCCATTACAGTAATTACGATTGGTGATCCATTAGACGCTGTTTATGTCTAATTCTCGTCCGAAAAACTACATAGAAGGAAAGTCGGGGCACAAAGTCCCTCCCCTTCACTCCATTATCTGTAGCGATAGCGAGATACTTATTCATATGCCATCGGTTAAGGTACGGTGTTACACGAATTTAACACTCAAAAAATGTTCTATACTCACATTAGGTGGACTGAACCTGGGGGGGTTGTATTTATACCAGACGAATTTATACATGGAATTTTTTGAAACTGCTTGAGATTAATAGACGAATGAGGTGTAATCTTCATTATTCCTTAACCGATGACATATGGATCTGGATCTTGAATCTGCTTTGTCATACGATAAGGGTCAGTACCAGGTCGAAAAGGATTCAGATTCCTAAAAGATTAAACATTCCGAGTATCTGAAGTCTTCTTAAAAAATTTTTCCCGCATCCAGGCCTTAGCGATGATCATGGTTATCTACCCGTATATATACACAGTGACCGAGTACAAGTTCCGAAAAAACCTGGAAGAGTCTAATGAAACTGTACCAAGTCAGACCGGTAAACCGACTCAAAAACAGATGATGGATTGGGTATTCTTTCTGTCCGAAGAGTACGGGAGTGGTCGTTGAGGATTGAAGGAAAAGTAGTAAATAATATTTCTTTAATTTAGAGGAAATGTTTCAGAAAATGGTTGGATTTCCTCGGCAAGAGTATGAAAAATTTATTTTTTCTTAAAGGATCATGGAATCTGGGTTGATGCTTGAAAATGTAAAAAAATAGTGAACCGGAATGCTTTTACTACTCGTCAATGAATGCCCCCAAGTGGGGATCCTAAACAAATGTTGAATCGATCCAGGATTGTTCATGCAAAAAGGAGGGTGGTATACTACAGTCGGAAATAGGGGGAACTATGAGAGATTATGAACTCCCGTGGGGAACCTGATAGCCTCCTGAGTAGCAATTCGCATGATCTGGTCCACTTAGACAAAAATTCGACGGGTTCGGGGAACCTCCATTGTTCGTACACACCCCAGTAGCAGTACTTCCACTCCTACACTCTCCATCTGCACGACTGGCAGAATCCCCATTCCAACATTGTCTCGCTGTACCCCCTTGATTACAATATACTCCCGTTTGACGGGGTAACACTCCACCTGCACAACTTGCTGAAGCACCATACCCTTGATTGCATCCACTGGATGCACCAGCCCCTTGAGGATGACAATAAGAGGTATAAAAATCTGTCCCATCCAGACAATTTCCCGCCCCGACCCCAGTTATTGTCTCTAGAGAGAGATCGATAATTTTTGGTGCAATGTATTGTTTTTTTCCCATCTGTCAGTCATCTCAATTATTTATCATTGCTTTAAGGAGTCGTCTCTCCTGTCTTCGTGCCTGTACCACTACCTTCCTCACTCGTTTTCCCGGAAGGAAAATCCGACCAGGACAGAGAAAGTTCTGTTCATAATGATAAAAATTTCTTTTATCAGGGAGGGTTCCATTCTAGATCCGATACGATAGAAAGGCTGCTCCCAGCGAGAAGGATGATCGAGAGGGTGAACAGCCCCCGGGTGTTGGTTTTCCATCTCAAATGAGATTCTTTTCCGTACAGATTTTGAGAGTTGCGGAACTGCTCTCTCAAGGATCACGGTGAGATACCGGGTACCGGTGGGGAGGTTATCTACTGTCGCTAATATGCAGGAATGCGACGACTAGGAGAAACATAACTGCGATATGCACCGATTCAATTTGTGTTCACGCTCTTGATGCTATCAGCAGTCATGTTGATTCTTTCAAAATATATGGTGGAACGGATTTTAAAATTACCGGTTAGATACGGGGATTGAAGAGAGGTTGTCCAATGAAGGATTTCTCTTATAGATCTTTCTTGAAATTAGCCAAAACGGAAGATGATTCGGCCTTCGATTCTCTACACTGGACAACCTCTATGAAATATCAGGATAAAAAAGAAAGAAATTTACCCATCTATGAAAAAAGTATATCTATAATAATTTTCTCACAAGTAAAGCAGTTTGTTCGGTGCAATTTCCAAGCGAATGGAAGAAAATCATGGTTAAAAAAAAGGTGTATGTCCTCCCAACAGTGATCGATTTAAGTATAGAGGGTGTGACTGGAATTGGTGGTTCTTTATGCGATACTGGACCCAGTTTTAGCGATTCAGACTGCGGTCCTGGGAGTGGGTATGTGAATACATGCCACGTCGGAGGATGGGCATCATCATCATGTAATGATGGAACGAGTCCTAATTACAATGCAGTAGTGTGTAATGCTACTGGATCAGATGCAGCAGGAGCATGTTGGGTTAATGGTGCTAATGCATCTGGGGCTTTTAGTGAATGTTTTTCAGGAAATTCTCCATCCCTCTACTGTGGATCAGGTTCCTCTGCAAAATATTCTCAAACTAATGGCACATGTATTGATGGTTCTGGTGCCGGGTTCTGTAACAATAATGGTAGCACTCAGCAGCCCTTCATATCATCAAGCTGACAAAGGCATTGTGAATCAGATTAATACGATTGATTCAATGAGGGTCCAAGCGGTACCTTTTTTTCTATCCGCTTTTCTATTACTCCCTTTCCTGTCCAGCGAGAATGAAATCGATTTCTGTCACATTTCCTTTCCTTGGTACGTACATTGTTATTGTACCTCTTCAGGCGGTCAATACAGCTAAATGTGTTATTTCAGGTGGCAATAGAGATATGAGTTCTGCAGTTACCTTTCAGAATCAAAAGATCCATATCTGGTAATAACACGAATAATATCCGTGCCCACAGTTCCGCTGGCATCAGATCGTCAAATAACAAGGAGAGATTATTCCTTCCCCATCTTCCAGGGACGGAACATGCAATTTTCACCGCTTTTGCGATTCGTGTAAGAAGGGAACACTACAAATTTAGATCCGATACTTTTCCAATCGGAATCCATTCGTAATCATACCCGATTATCATAACTACTATATCGAAAATCAAATAGATATCATTATTTCTACGTGCCTAAATAATTATAACTTAGAATAAATCCGTTTAGATTGATTTTGAAACCGGTCCCTTCATTATATGTTTATTTAGAGTTTATTATGGTAAAGAAAACGTATGGAAAGCCACTTGTGATCGATCTGAGTATAGAAGGCGCTACCGGGATCGGGGCGACAAATTGCGATGATGGAGGAACTGTTAAATATTCTGCGTGTAATGCGGGGATTGGAGCACAAACCAGTTGTAATCCTACTGGATATGGTGCAACAGGTGCATGTTCTGTTGGTAATTTTCCCAACAATAACAGCGGCTTGTGTTGGCATGGGGAATCAAATCTACAGGGAACTTGTACAGATGGGGGCTCTGCGATCCATAGTATCTGCCATAATAATGGGGGTTCACCCTCAGTATGTTATACTAACGGAGTAGGGCGAACCACCAGTTCGTGTACTACTGGTGATACAGATTCTCATTTTTGCACTTCTGGCAATGTACAACTCGGAAGTTTTTCTTGATGACTAACCAGATTTCAATCCCAACACCAGGATCTCAGATCTCACTCCGCGAAGAGTTTGATGACTGGGCACTCCTGTTCAACCCTGATACCGGAAAGGCCGTCGGCCTGACCCCGACCGGGGTTACCATTTGGAAATCTCTGAATGAAGGCAAAGATCTGAATGGAATCATTGCAACGATTCAGGATGAATACGAGAACCTCCCTGAAGATCTGACTGAAGATGTCAAAAATTTCTGTGATCAGATTGTACGGCTCGGATACGCCCAGGCTGGATAATCCAAGATCATGACCTAAAACCGCAGGGTCATGAAACCCCCAAAGTCCATTGATTTCGATATCACCTTCCGGTGCAACCTGAAATGCAATTACTGCTTTCACCTGACAAATCGGGCATGATTTTTGGAACCTGGAGGTCGAATCAGATAATGCATAATCTATTTCCGAGGATGGGAGATCTGCAAATCGGAACCCCATGAGTAATCATACCCGATTATCAAACTATGGTATCGAAAATCAAATCGATATCGTTATTCCTACGTGCCTAAATAACTATAACTTGAGTATATCAGTTCTGACTGATCTTGAAAAAGGTCCTTAATATAAGTTTATAATCAGGGTTAACATGGCAAAAAAATCATATGGAAAGCCCATTGTGATCGATCTGAGTATAGAAGGCGCTACCGGGATCGGGGCGAAAGAATGCAATCATGGATTACATGTTAGTAGTTCCGGGTGTAATGCCGGATTAGGAGCACAAACCAGTTGTAATATTGGTGATACTGTAACGAGTGCATGCGATGAAGGTTGGACGCCCAACTATACCGGCACCATGTGTACTCCTGGGCTTTCAAATAAACAGGGAGTTTGTAATATGATTGGGAACTCTGCGAACCGGAATTTCTGTGGTGATGGGGGTACACCCTCAATATGTTACGCCGGATTTGACCAACAAAAACCTATGTGTGAACCTTATGGTAATACAAATTCTCTTTTATGCCGTAGTGGCTATGGACAACTCCAACATTTTTCATGATGACTAACCAGATTTCAATCCCAACACCAGAATCTCAGATCTCACTCCGCGAAGAGTTTGATGACTGGGCACTCCTCTTTAACCCTGATACCGGAAAGGCCGTTGGCCTGACCCCGACCGGGGTTACCATCTGGAAATCCCTGAGCGAAGGCAAAGATCTGAATGGAATCATTGCAGCGATTCAGGATGAATACGAGAACCTCCCTGATGATCTGACTGAAGATATCAAAAATTTCTGTGATCAGATTGTACGGCTCGGATACGCCCAGGCCGGATAATACAAGATCATGACCGAGAACCGCAGGGTCATGAAGACCCCAAAGTCCATTGATATCGATATCACCTCCCGGTGCAACCTGAAATTCAAGTACTGCTTTCACCAGACAATTCGGGCATGATTTTTGGTACATGGAGGTCGAATCAGATAATGCATAATGTATTTACGAAGATGGGAGATCTGTAAATAGAAACCCCATAAGTAATCATACGCGATTATCATATCTACTATATCGAAAATCAAATCGATATTATTATTCCTCCTTATTCGGATAATTATTACTTAAAGTATATCAGTTCTGACTGATTTTGAAAGCGGTCCTAAATATAGGTTTATAATCAGAGTTAACATGGTAAAGAAATCATATGAAAAGCCACTGGTAATCGATCTGAGTATAGAAGGCGTTACCGGGATCGGGGCGAAAGAATGTCTAGATGGATATAATGCTCATGATTCCACGTGTAATACCGGAAGTGGAGCACAAACCAGTTGTACTAATGTTGGTGGTGCTGTAACTGGTGCATGCTCTGCTGGTAATGCTCCCAATCATACCGCCGCCATATGTGCTCATGGTCCTTCAAATCTACAGGGAGGTTGTGTAGAAGGGGGATCTGCGAGCCGGAGTGCCTGCGAAATTGGGGGTTCACCCTTAATCTGTTACTCCGGAGGAGGGCAAACCACCAGTATATGTCATTCTGGTGCTGCAGAATCTCAGTTTTGCTATTCTGGCAATGTACAACTCGAACATTTTTCATCATGACTAACCAGATTTCAATCCCAACACCAGGATCTCAGATCTCACTCCGCGAAGAGTTTGATGACTGGGCACTCCTCTTTAACCCTGATACCGGAAAGGCCGTTGGCCTGACCCCGACCGGGGTTACCATCTGGAAATCCCTGAGCGAAGGCAAAGATCTGAATGGAATCATTGCAGCGATTCAGGATGAATACGAGAACCTCCCTGATGATCTGACTGAAGATATCAAAAATTTCTGTGATCAGATTGTACGGCTCGGATACGCCCAGGCCGGATAATACAAGATCATGACCGAGAACCGCAGGGTCATGAAGACCCCAAAGTCCATTGATATCGATATCACCTCCCGGTGCAACCTGAAATTCAAGTACTGCTTTCACCAGACAATTCGGGCATGATTTTTGGTACATGGAGGTCGAATCAGATAATGCATAATGTATTTACGAAGATGGGAGATCTGTAAATAGAAACCCCATGAGTAATCATACGCGATTATCATATCGACTATATCGAAAATCAAATCGATATTATTATTCCTCCTTATTCGGATAATTATTACTTAGAGTATATCAGTTCTGACTGATTTTGAAAGCGGTCCTAAATATAGGTTTATAATCAGGGTTTAACATGGTAAAGAAATCATATGAAAAGCCACTGGTAATCGATCTGAGTATAGAAGGTGTTACCGGGATCGGGGCGAAAGAATGCAATGATGGAGTACATGTTTAGGAGTTCCTGGTGTAGTACCGGAAGTGGAGTACATACCGGTTGTACTAGTTTTGGTGGTGCTGTAACTGATGCATGCAATCCTGCTGGTAATATGCCCAACCATACCGCCACCATGTGTGCTCGTGGGGGAACTACGAACCGGAGGAGTGTGTGCAGTACTGGGGGTTCACCCTCAGTATGTTACTCCGGAGGAGGGCGAACCACCAGTTATTGTCGTAATGGTAATGAAAATTCTAATGTATGCAGTTCTGGCAATGGACAACCCGGACTTTTTTATCATGACTAACCAGATTTCAATCCCAACACCAGGATCTCAGATCTCACTCCGCGAAGAGTTTGATGACTGGGCACTCCTGTTCAACCCTGATACCGGAAAGGCCGTCGGCCTGACACCTACCGGGGTTACCATTTGGAAATCCCTGAGCGAAGGCAAAGATCTGAATGGAATCATTGCAGCGATTCAGGATGAATACGAGAATATCCCTGACGATCTGACTGAAGATATCAAAAATTTCTGTGATCAGATTGTACGGCTTGGATACGCCCAGGTCGGATGATGGAGGATTATGACCGAAAACCGCAGGGTCATGAAAACTCCGAAGTCCATTGATATCGATATCACCTCCCGGTGTAACCTGAAATGCAAGTACTGCTTTCACCGGACCAGTCCGGCAGATACCGGGGGAGAAATCCCTGCATCCGGGTGGAGAACTTTCTTTGAAGAATGCGGGAATGTGGGGATCATGGAGATCACCATCGGCGGAGGAGAACCGTTTATCAAGGAAGATCTGAGGGAGATGATTGAGGGGATTGTTGCAAACAAGATGCGGTTTGCTGTCCTCTCCAATGGTGGTCTGATCACCCCTGATATTGCAACGTTCATCGCATCGACCGGACGATGTAACTATGTCCAGGTATCGGTTGATGGATCCTGTGCAGCCGTGCATGATCGTCTTCGGGGTACCGGGGCATTTGATGGGGCAATCCGGGGAATTAAAACCCTGCAGGATGCCGGAGTGCAGGTAACCTCACGGGTTACTATTCACCGGTACAACCTGGATGATCTCGAAAACATTGCTCATCTGCTCCTGGATGAGATCGGAATGGGATCCATTTCAACCAATAGTGCCAGTTATCAGGGACTTGCCCGGGAAAACGAGGAAGAAGTGAGCCTTACTCCGGCAGAGACCTGTATTGCAATGGAGAAGATCCTCCAGCTTGCGAAACGGTACAACAACCGGATTACCGCAGCTGCCGGACCACTTGCACAAGGAAGAAACTACCAGGAGATGGAGCAGGCACGGATTGAGGACCGACCCATCCCTGGCCGGGGGTACCTTACTGGTTGCGGATGCATGTGGAGTAAGATGGCAGTCAGACCGGACGGGACCTATGTTCCCTGCGGGATGCTTTCCCAGATTGAACTTGGGAAGATCAATCAGCATAAACTCCTCGATGTCTGGCAGAACCATCCAGAATTCAACCGGCTCCGGCAACGGTATACCATCCCTCTTTCGACATTTCCGGATTGTGCAGATTGCGGGTACCAGATGGCCTGCACCGGAAACTGTCCTGCAGACGGGTATTCACGAACCGGTGATGTCTATGTCCCCAGTCCGGGCGGATGTCTAAAGAAGTTCCTTGCAGAGGGAGGACGAATCGTCAGTATTCCGTGATCTCTCTTCAAAATCCCCCCATCATATAAAAAATTGCAAAATTATTACATAAAATAATAATTTTCATCGTTATGAGTTATTTCGACCTTTGAATGCCGATGATACCCGATTCCTATGACTGAAGAGACAATAACAAAAACCGTCCCTCCTCTTGGGATGTTGTACTTTTATCTCACCGGTGACTGCAACATGGCCTGCCGTCACTGCTGGATCGCACCGACCTTTGAACACTCTGACCGGTCTCAGAAAGCTCTCCCGTTCGATCTCTTCAAAAAGATCGTAACTGAAGCAAAAGAAATCGGCCTCTCGGGAGTGAAACTCACCGGAGGAGAACCCCTCATTCACCCTGACATCATCCCGATGCTCCGGTTCATCAGGGATCAGCATCTCCATCTGACCATCGAGTCAAACGGAGTAGCAGTTACTCCACATATCGCAGACCTGATAAAATCCTGTCCTGGTTCGTTTATTTCCATTAGTATCGACGGGAACCGTGAATCTCATGAATGGATGCGGGGAGTGAAGGGATCCTTTGATCGGGTAAGCCAGGGAGTGAAAACCCTCGTAGAGACCGGAATCCATCCTCAGGTGATCATGGCTGTTGCCGGCAGAAACAAAGGTGAAATGGCAGATTTGGCAAAATATGCACAGGAGATGGGAGCCGGCTCTGTTAAATACAATTTTGTCACCCCGACTGCACGAGGCGAAGCGATGGAAGCTGAAGGAGCGACGGTCACGGTGCAGGAACAGATTGAACTCTCCCGGTGGGTGCAGAACGAGCTCCAAAAGGAACTGAAGATTCAGTTGATGACGAATCTGCCATTCGCATTCAGATCGCTCTCATCGCTCTATGGTCCACAGGGGAACTGTGGAAGATGCGGTATCTTCTCCATACTCGGAGTTCTCTCAGACGGAACCTATGCCCTCTGTGGTATCGGAACCAGTGTGCCTGAACTCTGTTTCGGTCATGCATCCAGGGATCAGATCAAAGATATCTGGGAGAAAGCAGACGCATTAAACGAGATCCGTGAGCATCTTCCAAAGGATCTGAAAGGGATCTGTTCCCGGTGCCTGGTGAAGAATGTCTGTATCGGCCAGTGTGTTGCTAATAATTACTATGTAGAGAAGGATCTTCTGGCCGGCCATAAATTCTGTGAAGATGCACTGAAAGCCGGAGTATTCCCGATGACCAGGCTGGCTGAAGGACAAGTACACTGATCGTTTGGAAAAAAGACCATCTTTCATGTATACCCTTTCATTGCCACGGGAACATCACTGGACGATCACTGCTGATCCTGACCGGTTCTGGTGGCTGGAAGCCATTGCTCCTCTCCTCACCCTCTCCTCGGGAGAGATTCTCAACTCCGGACTGATATCGGTTGCTCCGCTCTTACCTGAAGATCCCATCCGTTCTGAAGACTGGCAGGTATTTGGCAGTGTGTATGGGAAGATCGCTCTCAATCAGAAACAAAAACTGATTGAGATTGGAATCCCGAATTCTGCCGCAGATTACCCCGAACATCTTTCATCTGGGATAAAATTACTGATGGTTGGTATTAGTGCCATTCTTCTTTCTGAGCATTGCCTTCTTCTTCATGCTGCAACCCTTGTCCACGATGGGCAGGCGGTTCTGTTGGCCGCATCCAGCGGAGGAGGAAAATCCACTTCAGCCCGGCGGGTTCCTCCACCCTGGTCCGCCCCCGGCGATGAGAATTGTCTTGTCATTCCTGATAGCTCCGGAGGATATCTTGTATCGGTGCTGCCAACCGCAAGTAAAATCGCAGCCGGAGAAGAGGGACTTTTTTGGAATCCGACCCTCGCATATCCACTGAAAGCGATCTGCATTCTCAAACAGGCTGATGAGGATACCATAGAATCATTTCCTCAATCGCAGGCAGCAGTCTGTATGACCAATTCGTTCAGTCAGGCGACCTGGAATCAGTTCTGCCTCATGGATAAGGAACTTCAGAACGAGATGAGAACCCTCAGTTTTGGGAATGCATGCTCTCTGGTCAAGGAGATCCCGGTCTATCTCCTCAGTGCTACGCTGACAGGCAGGTTCTGGGAAGTGATTGAACAGAAGTTATTCAGATAAAAGGGATACCTGTATCTTAATTGTAATACGAATCTCTGAAATGATGGTCTCCAGACTGGTTTTCTCGCTTTGAGTCTGCATCAATTTTGCACATATTTTTCGCTAAAATCTTTGGAAACGATTCAGAATGAGTTGATGAATATGCCTGTGCATATTGTAAAATGAAAATGTTTGATAAAAGCGATTACTCATGTGTCATTGACAAAAAAGTAATAAAAATGGGTCGGTAGTAGTGTACCCTCTCTCCGTAATTCAGGGACAATATCCGTCATACTCTGGTCCTGTGTCATCCGGTAGGAGAGAGTTCCCGCATCAAGTAAAAAAGGTATCGGAGGAATCGGGAGAGGAGGAAAACCTGTGACCTCCATAACCTTTGGGAACTGACTCATCAGGATCCTTCTCTGTTATGTTTCCGGACGCACATACACCTCGGGGGGCAGGAACAGAAGAAATGGACGATTTAACATACAATCACCAGTAACGTGTTCCTTCACTTCACTGAATGCCTACTTATTTTTCTTAAAGAACCGCGTAATGTTAATTGATGCATGAAAAAAAGAAAAATCGGTGAACTGGATTACTTTCTCGGCTTGTCAATGAATGTCACAAAAAGGGGGGTCCTAAACAAATGTTGAATCGATGCAGGATTGTTCAGAAAAAAAGACGGTCGGTATGCTGCAGTCAAAAATGGGGGGGTGACCCATGAGAGATTATGAACTATCCAGGGAAAGTTGACTGTCTCCAGAAGTGCAAAGGACGCTTGGTGAAAGAGCAGCAGACCCGGTCCAGAGACAGTACCCAGTCGCAGAACTTCCATTGGAACACTTTCCAAATGCCCCACTGGCAGATCCCCCATCATCACAGATTGTTCCCGCTCCTCCCCCAACCTTACATAATACTCCCGACTGATAGGGGAGGTCTCCAGAGGTACAGCCTGCTGAAGCACCATTTCCATACTCACATTTGCCGGTTGTACCATGACCATGATGACAATAAGAGGTAGTAAATTGTCCCCCTGTAAGGCAATTTCCTGCCCCGACCCCGGTTATTCTCTCAATCGAGAGATCGATAATTTTTGGTGCAATGTACTGTTTCTTTCCCATCTGTAACTCATCTCAATTATTGTTCATTAGGTAAGGGGTCATCTCTCCCGTCTTCATGCCTGTACCAATGTCTTCCCCGCTCGTTTTCCCGGAAGGATAATCCGACCAGGACAGAGACGGTGCCGCTCATAATGATTAAAATTCCTTTTTTGGGAAGGTTTCATTCCAGACCCGTTTCGATAGAAAAAGGCCCCAAGCGAGAAGGATAATCGAGAGGGCGGACAGCCCCCGGGTACTGATTTCCCATCTCAAATGAGAATCTTTCCTATTCAGGTTTTGAGAGTTGAGAAACGACTCTCTTACGGATCACGGTGTGATACCGGGTACTGAGGTAATAATCTGGTGTGGGTACTATGCAGGAATGCAACGACCAGAAGAAACATAACTGTGATGTGTACTGAGTCAATTTGTGTTCACCGCTTGATGGTATCAGCAGTCATGTTCGAATTCTTTCATACTATCTGGAGAGATGGATTTTATAATTGCCGAATTGATACAGAGATTGGTGTTGATGTTGTCCAGTGAGAAGAATCTCACTGGGCAACCTCATTCGTTACCATCTGGAAGAAAAGGACACATATATCACTTTATTCAGGCATACATTCCTGTCACACAGAGGATCAATTTTCGGCATTATATCTCCATAATGAGATTGCTCTGGTAGTCCGATAGATACATAAGCAAGGAAATAATATTGCAACACGCAGAATCCCCTAAATTTTAACCCGAGAAGAAGAAATATATGAAGACACAATCTGCGAATGGTTCTCTGTACCATTTCAGAGCAATCTTTCGTGGGAGATTATTGTTGTGAAAAAAAAATATATCAAACCAGCGATTGTTGATCTGTCAATTCAAGGAATGTCCGGATTTGGTGACGAAGCATTATCTAAAGATTGTACCAGTGGCCTTGAATTTTCATTTTCTGCATGCGATGGCGGAAACGGGGTAAATTCTTCATGCATAGGGGGCGAATCAGCATCAACCGCATGTAATGTTGGACAACTCCCAAATGATAGAGGCAGTATGTGTTGGCCTGGCTCGAATGCAACTGGAAGAACATGTTTTGTTGGGGATACTGTGTCTGGACAAAATGCGATGTGTGGCAATGGAGTAACTGGTACCCTATCTTTTGATTGCACCGATGGTCCAACTCCGAATTATTGTGTAAACGGTAATAACGACGTGGGGAGTTTCTCGTAGACTCTTCTACTGTGAACAGTGACATAACCGGTTACTCTCCAAATCTCACACTCCCGGATCTCCAGCCTTTACGACACCACCGAATTTATCTGAGAAAAGGCCGATGCAATAAAAACAGATCTGATAGTATCTGTCCGAGGATCTGAAATAGATCTTTTTCCGGTGCCTTGGGAATAATGTCTGTATCGGCCAGTGTGTCCGGGAAAACAGCTTTTAATCAGTAATAAAAGTGATTGAGATCGGAATTCCTGATATACCTATAGATAATACTACACACCTCTCATTTGGGGTAAAATTGCTGATGCTTTTAGTAATATCATTCTTCTTTGTGAGATTTGCCTTCTTCTTCATGCTGCAACCCTGGTCCGCGATGGGTAGGCAGTTCTGTTAGTTGCTTCAAGCGGAAGAGGAAAATAAACATCAGTCAGGCGGGTTCCTCCACCCTGGTCAGCTCTCGGTGATGAGAATTGGCTTGCCATTCCTGATGGCTCCGGAGGATATCTTGTATCGGTGCTGCCAACCGCAAGTAAAATCGCAGTCGGAGCAGAAGGACTTTTTTGGAATCCGCCCCTCGCGTATCCACTGAAAACGATCTGCATTCTCAAACAGGCTGATGAGGATACCATAGAATCATTTCCTCAATCGCAGGCAGCAATCTGTATGACCAATTTGTTCAGTCAGGCGACCTGGAACCAGTTTTGCTTCATGGATAAGGAACATCAGACGAGATGAGAACCATCAGTTTTGGGAATGCATGTTCTCTGGTCAGGGAGATCCCGTCTATCTCCTCAGTGCTACGCTGATCGGCAGATTCTGGGATGTGATTGAGCAGGAGATCTTCTTATAACAACAGTAACCCATTACCGAGACCAATAATAATTAATTTATTAGTAATCAAAACACATTAAAATCGGGAAGAGAGCGTAGTGTACTGATTTCTGCTTCCATTATTCTGCCGGATTCCATCTGGGAAATTCTCATCCCCTCCTCATCCGGTCTTCATGCATAAAGTGAGAAACGATGAAATACAATCCACCCCAAATCACCCAGTTCAATGTCGGATATTATCAGAATGGTCTGCCAGAGATCAACGGAGATGAGATCGTATATCTGGGGATGAGTATGTACCCAACCTTCATCGATGGTGATTGGGTAATATTTGACCGTTTTACTCATATACAGCGTGGGGATGTGATCGTCTATCCTGAACCTGGGGGACATAGGTATATTATCCATCGGGTGATTGCAATCCAGAGAGACCAGGTTCAGACTGCTGGTGATAATAACCGAAGTCCTGATTCGTATTCGATTGCTCGTCAATCAATTATCGGAAAGGTTATCAGGAAGCGGAGGTTTGATGTAACGTCATCAGTCAGAGGAGGAATCCGGGGGAGAGTTTACTTCAGATACCTGGTATCTATCCACCGAAGAATTCGGGAATCAATTAAAGTTGGAAAGCCTCTGTATGAACTTCTTGTCCGGGGAGCTATCCTCGGAAGACTGTTTGCTCCATTTCTGGATATCAGGCAGGTTGTCCTGATTAAAGATGGGAAGACGGAGATCAGGTTATTTTTGAATAATCATTATGTGGGGATGCGGAAAGGAGCTGAGCAACCGTGGAGTATCAGGGCTCCATTTCGGATGTTTATTGATCCTAATAAACTGCCTGCGTATGGAGAGGTAATCAGGGAGGCACTTGAAGAGAGCGTGGCCTCAAATAGAAATACGCCAGATGACCGAAAACTCGGTGTGACCCAGGAAAATTGAATTCATCTTTTGTGAGAGATATTTGGGAGTTATAGATACTCATCTAGGATATCTGAGAATAATCTCTCCAATTGATGAGTGATTCTTTTATTTGATGAATAATGATCTTTATTCAATTCAGAGTGCGATGGTTCAGTATCACTGTCCAAAATCAGGATACTCTGACACTAATCATGAAATCTATATGGAAACTTTCACGTTCCTAAAAAAAACGGTATAATAGAACTTACCATCATACCTTGCCCATAAAAAAATGGGTATTATCAATGCTTACTTAAGCCTGGGTTCTGGCTTTGATCTTTTTGAGCCTGAAGAGTTCTTCCCTCTCCATCTCGTCAAGACGCATCTTGATGAAATCCCTTGTAGAGATGAGTTGAGGAATAACCTTAAACTCCAGAGCATTAACCCTGCGTTTGGTACTCTCAATCTCATCAAGGAGCCTCTTCATCGTCGTCTCGACCTCAGCGCTCTTGATGATCGCCTCAACGAGTTCCTCAAAGGCTTTTGCGGTATCATCGATGACCGGGGTGGTTCCGATTACACCATATCCACGCTCTGCAATGCCCTTGCGGACCTTGCTGGACTCGATCTCAGGAACCACAACACCCATGATGTTCTTGCTCTTCAGCGTGATGTCAGGGGTTTCCCTGACAGAGAATGCAGCTGCCTTCACACCGATTGAACCCTCAATCGTGTTTGCGACAGCCATCATCTGCTGGGCACGCTGATAGTTGATCATCAATGCACCACGGGTATCCCGTGCCTGTTCCAGAATCTTGAAGAACTCCATGATCAGCCCATCACGCTTCATCTTGAGGATCTTGTACCCATTCTGGGAGAGTTTGATCTTCCGTTTGGTGTCAATGAACTCAGATCTGGTCGGCTTGATGTCTGCCATGGAGGCTCACTCCGCCTTTTTGCGGTACTTCGGGTGATACTTCTGGATCGTCTCACGGTCGATACGGCCGAGCTGTTCTTCTGCCATATCCTTGAGGAGATCCCAGCCAAGGTCGAGTGAATCCTCGATCGTCCGGTCTTCATCCTTGCCCTGTCTGACGAACCGCTTCTCGAAGTCGTCTGCGAAGTCAAGGAATCCACGGTCTCTCTCAGAGAGTGCGTCCTTTCCGACGATTGCCACAAGGCCACGAAGATCCATACCTTCTGCATATCCTGCATACAGCTGGTCTGAAACCTTCTTGTGGTCTTCACGGGTGAATCCTTTTCCGATACCGAGGTTCATCAGACGGGAAAGGGACGGAAGCACGTTGATCGGTGGGTAGATACCCTTGCGGTGGAGATCACGGTTGACCACGATCTGCCCTTCGGTAATGTACCCGGAGAGATCAGGGATCGGGTGGGTGATATCGTCACCAGGCATCGTCAGGATCGAGAGCTGGGTCACTGAACCCTTCTTGCCCTTGATGATACCGGCACGCTCGTACAGAGATGCAAGATCGGTGTACATGTATCCCGGATATCCACGACGACCTGGAACCTCTTCACGTGCTGCACCGATCTGACGCAGTGCTTCACAGTAGTTGGTCATATCGGTCAGGATAACCAGCACATGGTATCCGAGCTCGAATGCCAGATACTCTGCGGTGGTCAGTGCGAGACGTGGTGTGATGATACGCTCGACAGCAGGATCATCTGCAAGGTTCAGGAAAACTACGGCGTGCTCAAGAGCACCGGTCCGCTCGAACTCAGCCATGAACTGGTTCTCTTCTTCCTTGGTGATACCCATTGCAGCGAACACGACTGCGAACTCCTCATCAGATCCCGGAACCTTTGCCTGACGTGCAATCTGCAGTGCAATCTCGTTGTGTGGCAGACCTGCTCCCGAGAAGATCGGAAGTTTCTGACCACGGACAAGGGTGTTTGTCAGATCGATGGTTGAAATTCCGGTCTGGATGAACTGACGTGGTGATGCACGTGCCCATGGGTTGATTGCAGCACCAGTGATCTCAAGCCGCTTCTCAGGGACAATCTCAGGACCGCCGTCCTTTGGTTTACCTGCACCGGAGAGGATACGGCCGAGCATATCCTTGCCCACCGGCATCTTGATAGTCTCGCCGGTGAACCTGACACCACTGTCCTTTCCGATACCGGTCGTGGACTCGAAGACCTGCACAACGACGATATCGTCAGAGGTATCAAGAACCTGACCACGCTTCTCGGTTCCATCAGAGAGAACGATATTGACCAGTTCCTGGTATCCGATAGGCTCTGTCTTCTCGACAAAGACCAGTGGACCGGCAATCTGGGAGATCGTTCGGTATTCCTTCATCAGGCTGCCTCCCTGAGTTTGGTAAATTCAGTTTCCATACCCTTGAGGATCTTCTCAATCTCAGGTTTGTATTCCTTGATGTACTTGATCTGTGGAAGATCTGACTTTGACTTCAGTCCGGTGATCTGGGTGATCACAACGCCTGCCTTCAGAGCAGTGTTTGCCTGGTCTGAGTAGAAGCGGATTGCCTTGAGCATATCGAACTGCTTGGTCATGTCACAGTAGGTATCCACCGGGTCGTACGCATTCTGCTGGAGGAAGATCTCACGAAGCATACGTGCAACTTCGATGGTGACCTGCTGCTCATCAGGCAGTGCATCTGAACCGACGAGCTGCACAATCTCCTGCAGTTCTGCTTCCTTCTGGAGAACTTCCATTGCCCAGGTACGGAGCGGGTTCCACTCTGGTGAGACCTTCTCGTCGTAGTACGGGCCGAGGGTGTCAAGGTAGAGGGAGTATGACTGCAGCCAGTTGATGGCAGGGAAGTGACGACGCTGGGAGAGCTTGGCATCCAGTGCCCAGAAACACTTGACGATACGCAGGGTGTTCTGGGTAACCGGCTCTGAAAAGTCTCCACCAGGCGGGGATACAGCACCGATAACGGTGATAGATCCCATATCCTTGTTCAGGGTGTTGACACGGCCTGCACGCTCGTAGAACTCTGAAAGACGTGCTGCAAGGTATGCAGGATATCCTTCCTCACCAGGCATCTCTTCAAGACGCGAAGAAATTTCACGCATTGCTTCTGCCCACCGTGAGGTTGAGTCTGCCATCAGGGAGACGTCGTATCCCATGTCACGGAAGTATTCCGCGATGGTAATACCGGTGTACACAGATGCTTCACGGGCAGCCACTGGCATGTTTGAGGTGTTTGCGATAAGGACAGTCCTCTCCATGAGTGGTCTGCCGGTCTTCGGGTCTTCGAGCTCCGGGAACTCGGTAAGAACCTCAGTCATCTCGTTACCACGCTCTCCGCAACCGATATAAACCACGATCTCAGCGTCGGACCACTTGGCAAGTGACTGCTGGGTAACGGTCTTTCCCGATCCGAACGGACCTGGAATTGCTGCAGTTCCTCCCTTTGCAACCGGGAAGAGACCATCGAGAATACGCAGACCGGTGATCAGCGGAATGTCTGGATTCAGTTTCTCAGTAACCGGACGTGGAACACGAACCGGCCACTTCTGGAGCATCGTGATCTCTTCACCGTTCTCAAGGACACAGACGACTTCGTCGATAGTGAACGAGCCGCTCTTGATCTCCTTGATCTTTCCACCCTCGGAGCGTGGGGGAACCATGATCTTGTGAACGATGTTGGTCTCCTGCACGGTTCCGATGATGGTTCCGGCTTTCACAGCGTCGCCAGCTTTTACAGTTGGCTTGAACTCCCACTTCTTGTCATGGGAAAGTCCTGGTGCATTCACACCACGCTCGATGAAACTGCCCATCTTCTCGAAGAGGAATTCGAGAGGACGCTGGATACCATCGTAAATACTGGTTAGAAGACCGGGTCCGAGTTCAACGGAGAGTGGAAGGTTTGTATTCTCAACCGGCTCTCCGGGTCTGATGCCTGAAGTATCCTCGTAGACCTGGATGATAACGTTATCACCCTTGATCTTGATGACCTCCCCCATCAGCTGCTCGTTCCCGACCTTTACCACATCATACATGTGGGCGTCGAGATTGATTGCAGTGACCACAGGTCCTGCAATCCTCTTTAAAACACCCTTGTTGCGTTTTACTTCCACAGATCTACACCCACTGATCGTTTAATTCTCTCCCGCATTGACAACCCTCCTTCCTGTTCGCCAAGGGTGATGACCGTTGGATGAACAGAATTTTCCAGAGTTGTCCGGAGTCTTGGTGGTATCTTTGCCATGTCGCCGCTGTTGAGAACCAGGATTCCCACGTTGCTATCGTCTAACACCCGGTTAACCTGCTCAACAACCTTCTCTTCAGACTCAGCAGCATAGGTCTTTGTGATCCCAGCAAGTCTGAATCCGAGGATGAACTCACTATTCCCGATTACCGCGATCTCCATATCAGATCACCAGGTACTTCGCGATCGTATCGCCCGCAAGTTTGGACTCCTTGCCACGGGCTATTGCCCGCAGATTGAAGACTTCATACTTCTTCTTCTCGAGGTACACCAGAATCGGGTGAATGGAGAACGGGTTGATCTTGGAGAGCTGCTCCATGTGGTCGAGCTGGGTCTTGGTCAGTTCTGCATCGACCTCCTGCTCGGACTTTTCTGTTCTCAGCTCTTCAAGGGCATTGAGCAGTGCGATCGATTTTATCCTGCCGACAATGGCATCGATGACCTCGTTTCTGCTCCCCATCTGGTTCATCTGCTGAAGTTCCTCAGGTGTGAAGGTCGATCCGGGGATGAAGAACTCACGTGCATCCTCTTCGTACCCGTCCCCCCGCATCCTGAAGAGCGTCTTGATATTCTTGATATCAATCTCCAGCTGGACAAACTTGAGGAACTGGCTTCCTCCTTTCACTCCGCGACGTGCGATGGTGAGAAGATCAGCATATAACTGCTTGTAGAGATCATTCTCAAGTTTGGCAAAGGATCCTGCTGAACATCCTTCCTGGATTCCTGCAGCAACGGTCGGGTACATCTTCCACCCTTTCAGGGCGTCAGCGACCCGCTCACATGACTCTTCGCCAAGAACACGATCGAGAACAACCTTGTCAAGACTGCCGGCAGGGATGAGCACCTCTTTGATCTTACCTTCCTTCATCCCCTGCATCTTACCGCGGAGGATGGTCAGGACATTGTAGATGTCCCAGCGACGGAGGTATGCCATCGTGAACTCCTTGAGAGCACCGGGAGCAAGGTCGATGACCCGCTGGTACTCCTTGGCCAGGTTCCATGAGAGAGCGACCTCAATGAGATCGATCCCTTCAAAGGAAGTTCCCAGTTCGTCCACTTCTTTCTGGTACTCGGTCTCCCCGATCAGGCGGATGATCTCAGGAAGGCTCATGTTGAGCATACGCTGGTATTCCTCAGGGGCGAGCAGTTTGGCTTTCCGTACACGCAGCCTGGTGCTGACGTAGATGTATGGTGCCGGACCGCCCGTGTTCTGAACCATTTTTTATCCCCCTGAGTTTATGCGAAGAGAATGTCTGACGCGTCTTTAAGTCCTGACTCCCATACCTGGCTCATGAAGGTATGGTAACTGAAGTCTACCTGAAATTGACCGTCGGTACTCTCGACGATGACACCACCATCGATACCTACCACTTTTCCAAAGGTGAAAACACTGAATTCTGACTCGCTCAGAACATCTTTCAGGGCTTTCTCATCCCGGCCGCAGCAGCTGACAGTTCCTTTCGGAATCTCTGTCTTTGCCTTGCGGAGCAGTGATGAGATGGCACCTTTGTGGAAAGAATCAGGCATGGCTTCGATCTTGTCAAGTGCCTGTCTGTACACCTCGTCCATCAGCTCCTTCTGAGCATTGAGGATCTGGCGCTTTACGACAAGGTGTCCTGCAGCCTCTTCCTGCGAGATGATATGAATGGTGGTTTTACCCGCCTCATCCCGTGCTGCAGCTTTGACCGTCTCTGCTTTCTGCTGGGCAACGTTCAGAAGATCGACCTTCTTACCATCGGCTTCTCTGTTGATTGCCTCAGACTCTACCCGTCCTTTCTCTTTTATTTCTGCAATGACTGCATCCAGTCCCATGATCACTCCTCACTCACTGGAACATGAGCAGGAGTGCCACGACAAGACCAAAGATGACGATGGTTTCAGGAAGCACGGTAAACAGGAGGGCCAGACCGAACATATCCTTGTTCTCTGCGACTGCTCCCATTGCTGCTGCTCCGATACCCATCTCACCAAGGCCTGAACCGACACCTGCAAGGCCTACTGCGAGACCTGCACCTACTGCCTTGAGTCCTGCTGCCGATGCTGTTGCTGCTGCAACTTCTACTGCTATTGCTTCTGCTGCCATATTTTAATCTCCAATAATCTAGTTCTGTTCAGTTAGTTTTCTAATCATTCCAAATGGATTGTATTTCTTTCCTCCACCACGGTAGAACTTGGTAAAGAACTCCACGTAGTGAAGACGAAGGGGATGCAGTCCGCCACCCAGAATACCAAGTGCGGTATTGAGTGCATGACCGAAGAGGAAGACAACAACCCCTACGAGGATAAGAACGACACCTACCGGGGTCAGGTTCGCCAGCTGTGGGTTGATGATCAGACCGATCGCAATGAAATTTGTGACCAGTGCGATAGCAACCGAGGAGAGACCGACCGCGATAAGACGTGTATATGAGAGCACATGACTGATGATCGTCGGGACTTCCATCAGATCCAGTGCATTTTCCCGGGCGATGCATGCAAGACCGACAACCAGCATAACTGCCCCTGCAATGGTGGCCACGTTCAGGCCGCCTGCAAGTTCAGGCATTTTGGTAAGGTCAGGCATCAGGAGAATTGGGAATTTGGACCAGATCAAAACGATAATACCCCACATGACCAGGATCCATCCGATGTTTGCAAACATCTTCAGGGATTTGTGGTGTCCGTGCTCCATCCTTGAAGCGTTCAGGGCTCCCCAGATCCTGCCCAGGGTAATATGCAGGATACCGATCCAGATCGAGACCACAAGCAGCTGCGGAATGGCAGATGCATGGTGTGCCCCTTCGGCCGTTGCCCCGATCGGGATATGGCGTGAGAACCATAACGGTCCCCAGGGTAGGGAAAACCCGAAGAACTCAGAGAAAATTACACCAAAGATGATGCTGCTGATACTGCAGTTACGCAGAACATTCATGAGCTGATTGCCTGCTTCACTGCCTTTCACCATTGATCGAAGTCCGAAGCTCATCGCGAGCAGGATAAGACCATACCCGACATCTCCGAGGATCAGTCCGAACATGATCGGGTAGACTATTGACATTAATAATGTCGGATCTACCTCGGTATACTTCGGACGTGAATAGATATCCATGAAGAGTTCTGTCGGGTGTGAAAAGTCCGGATTGTTATACTCGACCGGCGGACCTTCGTTATAGTCCTCGATCTCAAGCTCAGTAGTGTAAACCTTTCCGGAACAGACACGGTCCAGGGTCTCGTAGACTTTGGTCACCTGTTCGGTCGGGACCCAGCCGACCACCGCAAATGCGAGGTCAGTGGTTGCAAACCTGAGTGGTGCCTCTGCCTGCTCGACATCAGCAGTGAGGAGTTCTTCAGATGACATCAGGAAGTAATGATGCTTCTCCCTGATCTCTGCCATCTTTGCAGAAATCTGTTCGATCTCCTTGTGAACGCCGGCAATCTTCTGCTCATAATCAGCGATCAGGGCAGATGCAGATCCGGTTTCAGCAGGAATCGTGACTTTCTGCAGTTGCAGATCAAGAAGACTTCTCTCCACTGCGGCGAGGTCTTCATTCCTCACGGCAACAGTGATGAACAGCCCGCTTTTCTGCGACTTCTCCCAGATCTCGTGTGAAACATTGATCGCTGGTTTACTCTTTACCGTTCCGGCGATGCAACTGATCGAGTCGTAACCGGTCAGAAGCTCCATCGGAAATGGTGCATCAGTAAATGGCCTGAGTGCCTCGATCTTCTGCTCGAACTCCTTGATGGATGTCTCGAGCTTTGATCGCTGGGAGAGATGCTGTTCGACTTCTTCTGCAATTACTGGAAGATCCTTCTCAATGCTCTGCTTGAGTGCCTGAACCTTGGCCTTTGCCACATCATCAAGCTGGTCTGATCCGATTCCGAATGCACTGGCAATCGATCTGATCTTGACAAGACTCGATGAGGTTGTGTCGGCTCCTTTCAATGGCATACCGATCTTGAACCCTTCCCACTGCTCATCCCCTTTCTCGACAAAGTCATCGATGTGGAAGATGTTCATGCGGTACAGTTCGGTTATGACCGGCTCTAGTTGCTGTTTAGATGCGACGATGAGCAACTTGCTCATCGGTTTAGGCTGAAACATTAAGTTGCTCCTTGAAGCGTGTAACTAGCAGATCCACGGCCTTCGCGAGGTTCTGCCGTCCCCTGCTTTCGAGAGCTACTGCTTCTGCCTTTCCGTCGCTGACAATTCTGGCATGCCGCATTTCAGCTTCTTTCCGGGCATCAGCAATCTGCTGTTTCTTAAACTCTTCTGCATCTTCCTGAGCCTTCTGGATCAGGTTGTCAGCTTCCAGCTCGGCACTGGTGATCAGAGACTTGCGCCTCTCCTGTGCCTGCAAAATCATCTTTTTGTAGTCTTCTTCTGCGTTCTTGATATCCTTCAGGACCTCAATTTTCATCCAACCCTCCTCTCATTGATGGTACAACTATAAAGTGGACAGAGATCAGTATATGTGTTTTTATTTGTGGATTTCAGAGGCTGTTGTCAGTAATATACTGTTATAAACCTGTTATCACAATCCGGTTTCAAAGCCGCTATTGTTCGCAGATCCAACCTTCTGCCCATCCTGACTTTTATCTGCTTGTGTCCCTTCTTCTTTCCCGGCCCCGAACGGACATCATTAAACCAAACCCTGCACAATGTAATCTCATGCTCCTGCGGAGGGATCGGGTTGAACCTTATATCTTCACTTGACTCAGCGATCAGGGATTTTTCATCCGGGGTATATTCATCGAGAGTTCATGCTGATGATCAGGATCCTGATCTGATACGGGTTGCTGACCTGGTAAACCGTCTGCTTGACTCCGTTGAACAACAGTGCGACGGAAAGATGAGGGAGGCGGATGAGAGCCGGTATCTGGCTGCATACTATGACCGGGAGATTCGCACTATTATTAATGAGGTCTCAAGGCTTGCAGAGGGTGAGATCGAGACTGCCATTCATGAACCCTCACCGGATCCCAGAATCAGGGATGCGCATGATCAGTGTGTTACAGTAAGCAGATCCCTCGGGAAGATCAGAGAGTCACTCGTATCGCTTGAACATGACTCTTCTGCTATCTCTCGCCAGGTTGCGAATGGAGACCTGAAGAATACAATAGATATCAGAAAATATTCGGGCTGTTATCAGCAGATCGCCACTCATATAAATACGACTCTGACCTCTGTTGATACACCGTTCCGCGAAGCACTCCGGGTTGCCAGGCAGTATTCAGCCTACGATTTTTCAGCCCGGATTGATCCCTCTCTTCATGTTGCCGGTGACTGGCTTGAAGTAAAGACTGCGTTTGATACTATAGGTGAACAGATAGGTAACGCCTTCAGCATGATCAACCGTCAGGTCATGGAGCTCTCTGCAAATGCGGAGCAGGCTAATGCCAGTGTCCAGGAGGTAGCGAACAACTCTGAGCAGGTTGCCAAAAACTCTGATGCAGTATCTCAGAATACAGAGCAGAGTGACGCAGGGGTCAGGCAGGTACTCAGAGCGATGGAGGATCTCTCTGTCACCGTTGGTGAGGTCTCACAAAAGGCAGAGTCTGTCTCACGGATCGCCCAGGAATCGACTGTTCTCTCAAGGGAAGGATCAGAGTTTGCACGAAAGGCCGATGAGGGGATGGGAGTTATTACCCGGAATGCAGAAGAGGTTGACAGGGTCATCAGCGAGATCCAGCAGGAGATGAAGAAGATCAATGAGATCGTCAGGCTGATCACCGATATCGCGAACCAGACCAACCTGCTTGCCCTCAATGCAGCCATCGAGGCAGCCCGGGCCGGTGAGATGGGGCGTGGATTTGCTGTGGTTGCGTCAGAGGTGAAAGCCCTTGCTCTTGAGTCACGACAGTCTGCTGAGAAGATCACCGACATGATCGGTAACCTTCAGAAGAAGTCACAGATCGCAACCGATGCAGTATCTGCAACTTCGACCGCAGTGAAAGATGGGAATGTGATGCTCTCAGATACCCTGCGTATCTTCGGACGCCTCGTCACTTCGGTTGAGGATATCTCATCTAACATCGAGCAGGTTGCCAGTATGAACGAGGAGCAGGCCGCTGCTGTCCAGGAGATCACGAGCAGCATGCACGAGGTCTCTGCCATGCTCAAGGATACTGCCAGAGAGGCGGTGGAGTCTGCACATGCAACCGGAGAGACGTCTGCTTCAGCAAACCAACTCAGGGTTATCGTCGACCAGGTAGCAGGCATTGCTGAACAGGTTTCGGTCTCGATGGCACGATTCAGGCTGTAATCTCTTTTTTTTCTTCTTTTTCGGAGCATGCCTGTGTGTGATCACAGGCTATAAATGCTGATACACGATTCTGTTAGTACGGTACACGTCTTTGCTGGGGGTGGGGATGGATCTCGCGCAGTCAATACTGAAAGAACTGATCACGCTTCAGAGTAAAAACGAAGAACTCGCCAGAATAATCACCAAACTCGAGCATGAATCTGATATTATCATCAGGCAGTTTGAGACAAAGATAGAGGAACTGCAGAAGAGTCTCAAACACGAGCAGGATGATAAATCACGAGCTGCCAGGAGATATGACGCAGAAATTCATACGCTGGAGGAGGCGCGAGACGCGCTGATCAATGAGATCAGCGAAGTCAGGAATACCTTCCAGACCAGAGTGCATGGTCTTGAGGAGAAGATCCAGTTACAGGTCATCGACCTCGATGAAAAAGAGAAGGAATCTGCCGCTCTTCTCGAAGAGAAAGACAATCTGGCAGCGGTATATGATGAGAAGATCACCTCCCTGCAGATCAGCCTGGCAGATCAGGCTGCAGCTACCCGGCATGAGCAGGATCTTCTCTCATCCCAGTCACGGGCACTTGCAGAGACCCTGAAACAGGATCGCGACAGGTTCACCTCTCTGTTAAAACAGAAGGAAGAAGATCTTCATACCGCCGGAGAAGCCCTCAGGGCAATGGATCAGCGTCTCCACGAGTATGCAGACCGGGAGAAGGCTCTTGAAGAGCAGTCACGTGAGACTGTTGAGCATCTGCACCGTCTGATCAACACCGAGCGTCAGATCAGGACCCGTGAGCTCAAGGAGCGGGATCTCCTTGAGAAAGGTCTTGAAGAGCAGTTGAGATCGAGTCGGCAGGCTCTGACCGATCTTGAAAACCGGTACAAAGAGGATACCGGCAGTGCTGCCCAGGAGATCGAACGACTTCAGAACATTTTTTCAGATGAGAGCGTGGCACGGCGGCGGTTTGAACAAGAGAACCTGATTCTTTCTGATCGTCTCACTGCTTTGGAGAAGGAGTATGATGAGAAGCTGGCCGGGTTTAGATCCGAGTTTTTACTAGAGAAGGAGAGTCTCCTTGATCAGGTCAACAGGCTGCACGAAGAACTACAGTCAGCAGCTGATTCTCATGCCCTGGGTATCAGAGCCAGGGACGAAGAGATCTCTTCTCTCATCAAGGTAAGGAACGAACTGCAGGATTCACTCCGGACTACTGCAGAAGAGAACCAACAGGTGCAGGATGAACTTGCGAAAACAATCCTGCAGCATGGGGACGTAAAGGCCCGGCTTGAGCAGGCAGTAAGTTCTGCCGAGTCAGAAGTGGCACACCTCCAGAGCCGCATTGGTGATCTGGAGAGATCCCTCAGACAGGAGAATGAACACCTTGTCAGGGAGATAGCAAATGAGAAGAAGAGATCTGCAGAGACTGAACTGACATATCTGAATGAGATCGCCTGTGCCAGGAATGAGCTGGAAGAGCTTGGCGTTGAGCGGGATCATCTGTTATCTGAGAGCCGGGTCCGGGAAGATTATTTCCGCGATGAGATCAGCGGACTTCATCAGGAACTTGCAGATCTCCAGGCAACCTCCAGAGCACAGGAAGAGGCTCTCCGAAATGATATTACACTTCGTGAACGTCAGATTCTGGATCTATTCACCAATAATGAGGCATTACGTGCCGAGATCGACCGGGTGAGACATCAGTACATCAAGCTACAGGAGACGATCAGGGCCGAGAAGGATGAGTCTGTTCACGCTCTCTACCGTGAGATCACAACACTCGAAGGAAAGCTGGCAGGCCGCGATCGTGAAATTGCCACCCTGTCTGAGAATAATCTCCGCCTCGATGCGGAGAATACAAGGTTGATTCAGCAGGTCTCACCTGAACCACCTGTTGCTGCTTTACCTTCTCCAGTTGTTGCATCAGAACCTGTATCCCCCCAGGTTACTGAAACTGCTCCTGATCCCGGTGATCCAAGAAGAAAGGAGGTTCTTACTCTTGCCACTGAACTGGAGGATCCTGCCATGGCACCAGATGCGGCAGCCAAACTTGCTGCAATGGGGCACGGCATTGTTGATCACCTGATCCCGCTGCTTCACACCGGCTCGATCCAGCGGCGGGTCTGGATAGCGGTGGTTCTCTACGAGATCAATGATAACCGGGCAACCCTGCCCCTGATGAGACTCCTTGAAACACCAAAAGTGCATTTCAGGGAACTCATCTGGGAAGCGAAGAACCAGTACCGCACCAGAATACGTTCCGGGGCGGCACCTGGAGAACCAGTCGTGCGTCAGGGTCTTATGGGACCCGGGTTCTGATTCTTCTCTCTGTATTTTTCCTTTTCTCTCGCGTTCTCGTATGAACCTTCTTATCCTGTTTAAAACGCGAAGTTGAATGCAAGAAGTGCAGCGATGATCAGGATGCAACTATGCTTGACACCTGCTTTTATCGATGACTCTCCCATCATGCCTGCGATAAGACCTGAAAAAAAACCCTGCACCAGACAGGTGTGATACAGAAGTCGATCTATAGTAACCATTGAGAGAGTTCCCACGTTGGCGAGTGGCCCTGCCATTGAGAGTCCTTCTTTGCTCTGGTTTGCCAGCACAGTCAGGAACTGGGTGGTAATGACTCCTATTACGAAGATGAAGACAAAAAAGGAGAGGTATACGATTGCGGTATAGATGAACATCTCAGAAAGCCGGTCACGTTTCAGGATCTCGCTCATCCGTGCATCTGAAGCAGCAATCCTGAGCAGATCTGCGATAGAGCTGCTCATCGTTGATGCCTTGGTGATGAGGGTGACTGTCCTGGCAATCAGAGCTGTTCTTACTCTGAGCTCAAACCTGATCAGGGCATCACTGAAGTTTGCTCCCCAGAGAATATCACGCTGAATGTGCTGGATCTCGTATGCAAGGAGCCCGAGGTTTGCCCTGGCCATGATGGTGATCGACTGGGTCAGGGTAAGCCCGACCTCGTTGATGCCTGCCATCCGGTCAAGAAAGTCAGGGATAAGTGCCTCCATCCCCCTGATCCGGTTGCTCCATATTGTAAAGAAGACAGCATACGGTATCATGATGATGAGCAGGGCAACCATGCACATGTCGTCCACTGCCATGATCGTGTCATCGAATGTCCCTGGCGGGACATGCAGGAATACCCAAACCAGGAAGATCACTGCAATCGGGACTGAAAAGACAAATGAGTACTCAGGTTTCTCAATAAATCCCTTCATGGGATGGGCGAGCCATTTTTTAACGTACCTGAACTGGTCAAACCTGGCAATTGCTGCAAAGAGTCTCTCTTCGCCGGTCATCTCCCGGACCCGCACATCTGTGTACTGGTTCAGCCATTTGGCTTTGACATATCTTACCGCGTTCTCATCCTTGATCGAGATGGTGTCAATCATAAGGATGAAGATCAGCGATCCTATCGGAAGCACAATGTACCCGATCAGCGAGAGTTCAAAGACCGATGAAGAGCCCATCATGCCCATTACAACCATGATGGTGATCAGAAAGAGCGGCCCTGCGATGAATACCGTTACATAAATCTCGCCGACAAGGCCGAGGAACTGAAGAAACTCCTTCTGTTCGAACTTGGCCTCTTCCTGAAGTATATGCACCCGGTCCTGCAGAAACTGCGAAAGATCACCACCGCTCTCCACTGTTGAGAGCATATCCTGCAGAAAATCACGCATCTTCTGCGAGGGGGTGGTCTCACTCAGGTGCCTGACAGCACTCACGACGTCATAGCCAAAGAACTCTGCATCACGGACAACCTGCCTGAACTCGTATGAAACCTCACCGTATATGGCAGCCATCTCTGAAAGAGACTTGAGGATCTCGAGCAGTTCGGCCCCTCCCCTGCGCATTGCATACATATATGCAACCGCATTATGCAGGCCGACATTGATCTTGGTCGTCCTCGTCATCTTCTCAAGAGAAGGATAGGCAAGGACAGCCTTGTACCCGATAATTCCACCGACAAAAAAGACTGCAAACGCAATGATGAGTTGGACAGCCAGCATAATCGGAAGATTCGGGTTGCTCGCGTTAAGGTCCAGATTTAAAACATTGTATAACTCAGGCTTAAGTCCAAAATTTGAAATAAAAAGAAGGGATGCAAGAAAAAAACCTATGAGGCCTGCGACAAGCCCGGTCATCAGGCCGATAAACAGGGCCTGACGTACATACTGTTCAACTGTTACTCCAGCCCTTATCGAGTTGAGATCTTTTCTGACCGGGATGAAACTATCGGGGTTTCGTGCGATCCATCGTCTTACGATAAGATCAGTTCTCATGAGGCGATCCTGTCCAGATCTTTGATGTTATCCAGAACCCGCTGTGAATCGATGTAATAAGCCTGGATAATCTTGGTGAACCTGATATAGTCACGAAGATCCTGATCCTTTATTGCATTCAGGACTATCTTGCGACGCTCCATCTCTTCAAGAAGGGCTTCTTTGCTCCACCCATGAAGTGTTGAGATGTCTCCCAGAACCTGGGATCTGCCGGTATATCGGAAAGTGTCAGTCAATGGATCGTACTCAAACACGGTGTTAACCATGATGTTACCTGTCGCTGGATCAATTCCAGCAATCTCGACGATCTCCTCACTTCTTCTGACACGATCGGGTCCGATCTGTATCTGTTTCTGGATGCTCAGGATATTTAATGCCTGAAGCATGTTCCGTGGCACATTCAGTGGTTCATTCTCCAGCCGGTGAATTGCCGCATCCACACTTCCCGCATGCATTGTGGAGAACGTGGTATGCCCCGTATTCATCGCCTGGAAGAGGGTCTGTGCTTCATGCCCACGGACCTCTCCGACAAGAATGTACTCAGGCCGCTGGCGCATTGCTGCCTTGAGCAGCATGAACATGTCAACAGATGTCCCTCCCTCGGCAACAGAGTCACGGGTGATACTTGCAATCCAGTTCTCATGGAAGAGTGTCAGTTCCCGGGTATCCTCTATCGAGATAACCTTTGCAAGAGGTGGAATGAATAGCGAAACCGCGTTGAGTGATGTCGTCTTTCCTGAAGCCGTCCCGCCGATGAAGACAAGACTCATGTTGTTCTCGATAGCCATCCAGAAGTAGGCGAGCATATCGGTATTGAACGTCTTGAGTTCCATCAGGTCGATGGGAGTGAACGGCTGTTCACGGAACTTCCTGATTGTGAACGATGTCCCTCGGGATGTGACTTCCGTCCCGAAGGTGAGCTGCAGACGCGATCCCTCAGGGAGGGTTGCATCGATGAGCGGGGATGCTGATGAGATATGTTTTCCTGACCTCTGTGCAAGCGTGATTGCGAGAGATACCAGTGCCTCAGTCTCAAACTGGATATTTGTCTTGATGTTCTGTTCTTTGCGGTGGAACAGAAAGATCGGGATGTTATCCCCGTCGCAGGAGATATCTTCGATCCATGGATCCATCATCAGGGCGTTGATGCGGCCCCAGCCGATATAGTTCCTGACCAGGAAATACTCTATCTTGAATAATGACTTCTGATCGATGGAGACTCCGTAATAGTTCAGGAGTTCCATCACCTTTGTGAGAAGGAGAAATCTCCTGTCCATTCCGATCTCTTCATCGGTGAGGATCAGGACATCACGGAGATCTTCATGAAGCCGTTCAAGCAGTTCGTACTCGAACGGAGATAGGGCAGGTTCGTAAAGCAGATACTCCTTCATCCGTGACTTTGTGTTGAGGGCAATATACACAAGGGCCCGTCCCGGATCTGCCCAATACTCCCTGATCAGGTCATATCCCACAGGAACGTCAGCGTCGACAAGTGATCCGTGTTTTTCAAAATTATACTCCTCGATGCCTGATTTTCTGGCTAATGAAAATTTTCTCAGGAGTTTATTGGAGTAGTTGAGATCCCGGCTCTCTTTATCAGTACCCAGGGATTTTTTCAGTTCTTTCTGAGTTACTACAACCGGCTCTTCCGGCTTCTGAAGAAGTGGCCCGATCTTGATACGGGTAACCTTTCCTGACTGCGGGCTTTCTGTAACAGGGCTCTTTGATGGTTTTAACTTCAGTGGGATGGATGCAACCTTTGCAATTCCCTCCCCCTTCTTTTGTTTTGGTTCTGTGGGTTTTTCGGCAGGTTTTCTTCCAAGTGAGATATGGGGGACCTTAATGGTGATGGTCTTTCTCTTCTTCTGCCCGCCCGGGTTTTTGCTTACCCCGTCGTTATCCTGCTCTTTTCCAGCCCCCACCATGATATTGCCTTCTGATGTGACTCCCCATTCACATCATATATATTGAGTGAATGATATGTCATCATCAGATAAAAACGCTGAGGGATTACCTGTGTAAACAAGGAAGAAAGAGTATAAGTATAATCATGAAAGACTACTCATAAACGGGATTTTTCTGGAGAGCAGATGTATACTGAAATAAATCGCTATATGCCCACTGGTCTTTCCACGCTCGATCCGGTTTTTGGAGGTGGTGTTCCTCCTGGCTCTGTTATCCTGTTAAAGGGTGAAATTGGGTCCGGGAAGATCGAGTTTGCATATACCTCTCTCATTTATCTCTCCCTGATTATGGCGCGGGGTTCTTCTGACAAAAAGGTGCTCATTCCTGCTGATATCAGGTATATTACTGTCACTAAAATGCGTGAGGATATTCTCAAGGAGATTGAGCAGTCATTCTCCCCTGATCTGCTCACAAATATCGACAAAGTCCAGTTTGATGATCTCTCTGATATCTACTTTGATTCAAGTCTTGTACCGATTGGGTGGTACTCAGATTATGAAGATATCATTGAAAGAATGGAAAAAAGGCGGAAGATCCACGACAGTGTTCTATCCACACTTTCAGATATGCTCTCTGATATTCCGAAGGAGAGCATGGTCACTATCGACTCTCTTACTGAACTTGCTACCCAGCACATCGCAGCCGGGACATGGCCTGATCTCACAGCATTTCTTCGCGGACTTCAGCGGGTTGCCAAAAAATGGAACACTACTTTTTATCTCATCCTGACAAAAGGCATCCTGAATCAGTGGCAGGAGACAGAGGTTGCCGATGCTGTTGATGCAGTCATTCACTTCAGATGGGAAGAGTCATCAACGGCAAAGCGTCAGCGTGTTCTCTATTTTGAAAAATTCCGTGGCGTGATGATCCATCTTGAAGATCGTGAGATGGTCAAGTTTGCTGTACGGATTACCGCTGGACGCGGATTTGAGGTCAGTAATATCAGGGTGATTATATGAGAGCAGATCGGATTACCTTCGGCATCAAAGGTCTGGATGAGATGCTGTCCGGAGGGCTCATTCCTGGGACGGTAGCCTCGGTAATAGGCCAATATGGGTGCGGCAAAACAAACTTTGCACTCTACTTCCTTTGGGCCGGTCTTCTCAATGGTGAGAATGTTATCCATATCACTCTTGAAGAACGAACGAGCAGAATTGAGTATTATATGAGGGATAAAGGGTGGGATATCTCTCCATACCTGGGAAAATCGCTCACTATTGTAAATCTTGACCCATCAGACTTCAATCTCGCAATTAACAGTGTAAAAAATGAACTTCCTGAACTGATCAGACGCAAAGAGGCACACCGGGTGACCATTGATCCGGTATCCCTGTTTGAAGACTTGTTTGACAATGACGCTACCAGAAGGCGGGAGATGATGCGTTTCCTTGATCGTCTTCGCGATCTCAACTGTACATCTCTTCTCACAAGTGAGGCAGACAAGGATAATGAGTTTTCAAGCAGATACAATCTGATCGAATATTTAAGTGATACGGTTATTCTCCTCAGGTATGCAAGGGGAGATTCGGTTTCTGATGTTCACCTTGCCATAGAAGTTGTCAAAATGCGGATGTCAGGCCATTCCCGCGAGGTTAAGCCATATGAAATTCTTAAAGAGTCTGTGATGGTTTATACCGAGGCGAATGTCTTCTGAACTGCTGGTGAATATTTATTACCTGATTATCATTATTACTCAGTATGCGATTACTCATTCCACTCCTTTGTCTGGTGCTTATCCTTTTTACCGCCGGCTGTGCACAGTATCAGACCGGTACGGCTCCAGCCTCCCCGGCACAGAAAGACTCAGGTGTTGTAGGATCCCAGCAGGCTCTTGAATCATACCCGGCCCCTCCGGAAGATAACGCGGTAACAGCCCAGATCAACGAGAAGGATCAGGCAGATAAGACAATTCAGGTGTTCTTCTCAGGAGGTAAAGGTCAGAAGATGGTGAGGAGCTCCTGGATCAAGATTCAGCGGGGTGATGGAAGTGTTGAACGGTTTGAGCTCCCTCCAAAGGCACAGAGCGAGGTTGTACTGAAAGGGACCGATGGAGAGGACCAGGTGAGGGTGTATGCCGAGTACTATGACGGACAGATCTACCAGATCGCTGACAAGTCACTCCGCATGCGGCAGCGGCTTTGATGGGTCTGATGAAGCTACAAAATTATTGTGATTCCCTGCTCCAATCCTATTATTTTGGTACCCATGCGGTTGGCAGGAGAATATTGTAAGCATGGATCTGCGATGGCGGGAGATTACCTCCCAGCGGAACAGTTTTGCTGCCCTCTATGCTGCCTGTGAGATTCACGGGTATCATCTTATCTCCTCTCCCATAGCAGGGGGAGACATCACCCTCTACAGTCTCAACTCGATCCAGGCTCCTGGTTTTCTTGATGAGATTGCGAACGCTCCGTGTGTAACGATCGTCGGCGGACCCCATGCCACCGCCTGCTATGAGGATCTGGTTGATGTTGCTGATTATGTCGTGGTGGGCGAGGGAGAGTTTACCGTTCCAAGACTCCTGGATCGGATCGAGCACAATCTCTCTCCGCCACCGGGTGTTGCAACACGAAACGGATACATCCCTGTTGATCACTCGGTGATCCCAGATTCATATCCGAGCTTCAGTGAGTACAAAGGGTACATCGAGATCTCCAGGGGATGCCCATATGCCTGCCAATACTGCCAGACTCCATGTATATTCGGCCACCGGATGCGTCACCGGAGTCTTGATGCGATCAGGGATCTAGCGAAACATTTCAAACAGATCAGACTGGTGACTCCGAATGCCTTGGCATATGGATCTGACGGAAGACATCCAGAACTTGAGAAGGTAGAACGTCTTATGTCCTGCCTTACGGCAGATGGAGAACGCGAACTTTACTTTGGTACATTTCCCAGTGAGATAAGACCTGAGTGGATCACCGGGGAGTCAGTGGAACTGATTCGGACCTTCTGTGATAACAGAAAACTCCACATCGGTGTTCAGTCAGGGAGCGATGCTGTCCTCTCCCGGCTCCATCGTGGTCATTCCTGCGCTGATGCGCTATCTGCACTCGATCATATACGTGCGGGAGGACTTGTACCGGTGGTGGATGTTATCCTTGGGTTTCCTGATGAGACTGAAGAAGAGCAGGAGGAGACCGTCCGACTTGTCCGTGAAGTGTGTAAATCAGGGTTTGTTCACGCACACCGGTTTATTCCGCTTCCCGGGACACCACTTGCAGGAACACAGTCCACCTCGGTCATTCCTGAAGCAGAGGCGGTCCTGGGATCGCTTGCCCTTGCCGGAAAAGTTACCGGTTCGTGGAACGACCCTGAGTTAAGATTTTTTAGACGGGTTCCATATTAGTACTCATGTTGAAAGCGCTCCTGCTTGCAGATCTGCACGGTGAATACGGGATGATCGAGTCCTTCATGGAACTCGCTCCTGATGTCGTATTCATCGCAGGGGATATCACCAATATGGGAACTGCTAAAGATGTTGATACCTGTTTTTCACGTATCGATGTCCCGAGTTTCTCGGTCCCGGGGAACTGCGATCCCAAAGAGGTTTTAGATGCCCTTGAGCGTTCCAGCAGCGTGAACCTTCATGGTTCAACAATGAACCTCGGCATGATATCCCTTGTTGGTATCGGCGGCTCTAATCCCACTCCGTTTGGGACTCCTTTTGAGCTGACTGACAAGCAGATCGACGATCTGCTCAAAAATTCAGTTAGTAAGATGGAGAAGGCTACCCATAATGTTCTCATCTCTCATGCACCACCACAGGGCATCCTTGATGAGATCGGGGGTAACCATGTCGGGTCTGCAACCGTGAAGAAGTATGTAGATAAATTTGATCTGATCTGCTGTGCCCATGTGCATGAGCAGCGGGGCATCTATGAAGCAGATGGTATCAAGGCAGTAAACCCTGGCCCGGCTGCCATGGGTAACTGTGCCATGATCCACTTTGGCGAAGACGCAAAAGATATCGAGATAAAACTTCTCAACGTGTAGAGAGGAGGAGTTCTAGATAAGAGAGGGTTATCCTCTCTCCGGTCACTCCCATTTTTCTGGCTGTCTCGTCGACGCGTGCGGCTGCTTTTTCTGCATTATTGTCGCTGATCAGTTCTATCTCAACAAAATCTCCAAGCCCCTCCACCTGATCGAGGGAGATGGTGAAGTCCTGGTACTTGTAATACTCCCGCCGCTTACGGACGACTGCTACCATCACGAAACTGAGGCGGGTGATTATTGTATCAAAACTCTTCGGGTCTGTGATGTCTAGGTTTATCTCTTCCCTGACTTTTGATCCAAGGATCGTGTCCTTTGGTCCTTTGTATGTGACTGTTGTTTTTACCCCGGTCTCCCTGAGGCGCAATGCTTCATCAGTCACACCGAAGTCCCGGTGAGGAGCATTATAGTATGAGTCATGTTCGGTAAGAGTCTCGGTGAGGACTCCACCGGACGCGATTACCTTTTCTCTGACCGCTTTGATGTCCGGAACCCGGACCTTAATCTCGATCTCCAGCATTATCCTACCTTTTATCTATATGGCTCCCCATTTAATAAAGGAACCAAGAATGCCTGTCAAAGAAGGAGACTTTATAAAAATCAGCTATACCGGACGCAGTTTCGGGATGGTCTTTGATACAACCAGCGAGGCAGAAGCACGTGAATCCGGCACCTTTGATGAGAACAAGAAGTACGAGCCGGTGATCGTATGCACAGGCAAACAGCAGATCCTTCTCGGTCTTGATGAGGCTGTCATAGGGAAGGAGCCAGGGGATGAAGGCACCATTGAGATCCCACCGGAGAAGGCTTTCGGGGAGCGGGAGCAGGAACTGATGCGCTCGTACGAGAAGAAGGTCTTCAAGGAGAAGCCTGCTGTCGGCATGCGGGTCAATATCCCGAACACTGGTGAAGGGACTGTTGTCAAGATGATCGGAAACCGTGTGCTGGTTGATTTTAATCATCCGCTCGCCGGTCAGACCCTGAGTTATTCATTCAAGATCGAAGGATTTGTTGAGGATCCGGCCGAGCAGATCAAGGGTTTGATCAGTATCTTCTCAGGGCTTGACACCAGTGTCACTCTTGAGAATGGTGTTGCAAAGATTGATCTTCCTGCCGGTGTTTACTCATACAGCAGGCGCTTTGTTAGCAGCAAGCCCTATATCACCGTCTCTGTCTTTGATCTGGTAAGCGGTGTAGAAGAGATTCAGTACATCGAGAAGTATCCGAAACCTGAAAAGAAGACTGAAGAGAAGAAGGAATAATCCTTTTTCCTGATACGATATTACTCTTTTTTCGAGACTACCGTTGCCTTCTGGATGACGATGTCTTCCTTTGGCCGGTCGTTTCTGTCTGTCTTGACTTTGGAGATTGCATCGACTATGTCCATCCCGCTGACAACTTTACCGAATACCGGATGATTCTTGTCAAGATAGTTGTTGTTCACCAGATTGATGAAGAACTGACTTCCTCCGGTGTTTGGTCCTGCATTTGCCATGGAGATCGTTCCCCTGTCATTCCGGTTGTCTGCAGTGAACTCATCGCGTATCGTGTATCCCGGGCCGCCGGTTCCGGTTCCCTTCGGACATCCTCCCTGGACCATGAACTTGTCGATGACCCGGTGGAAGATGATTCCATCATAGAATCCTTCTGAGACCAGTTTTACAAAATTGCCCGTTGTTATAGGGCGGTTTTCAAAAAGTTCTATCAGGATATCGCCCTTGTTTGTTGAAAACTGGACCCTGGTAGGTTCTGCCATATATACTGGTTAACCCTTGGTGGTGATAGGTTCTCTGATCCTTATTGCATGAAAATGATCTGCGTTTCACTAGCCTGGAGCCGATGTTCTCCTCATGTCGTTTTCTGTAAATCCGGCGGGTGATAAAGATATAATAATATTTATATTATGTGAAGAATATGATCTTCTATATATCGCGTTCTGATTGTACCTGTAGGAAACCTCTGTCCTGAAGTGTCAGGTGTGGGATAGTGGAGAGAAAACTTGGTACAATCAGGGTTGAACAGATGTGGGGAGTAAAAATGGGAAGGATTAATCTACGAGGATTAGGACTTGGTTTATTTGTTTTTGCAATTACTGTAACAATGACCGGTCTGGTCGTTGCCGATGATGGTGTTCATATCGAATCAGCAGTTGATTGTGTAAACATTAGTTTTGCTTCTGATAATTTTACATTTAGTTTTCCTAATGCAACTCCGATTACAGCCGGATATTCAGTATATGACAATGGGTATAATGTGAACAGTGCTGATAATTTCTCCTGGACATTATTGAAGGATGGTGTTAGTACTGGGCAGACTCATCTGAATGTAACTGATAATTTTACTACATACACTTTTTCGCAGCCAGGTCATTATTCATTACAGGTTATTGCCTGGAATGGAACTCTGGGACCAAGTTCCTGTATCCGGAACTTTTATTCACCTGCAATAACTGCAAAACTTCCGATTAATGGTTCAATTAATCAGACTTTTCCAACCTATAATTATCAGGGTCGGTTAAAATTTAATATCTCATCAAATAGTTCTATACCCAATACTATCAACTGGAATTTTGGTGATGGAACTTCACTTGCACAGAGCGATTATCCAAATGCTTTTAATCATACATTCCCATATACATCTCCATATTCGACAGTTGATTATGACATAAATGCCACAGCTATCAACTCAACAGATCGGACGCTCTTTTCTGATAACTATACTACCTACACCCTTACGATGTATCCACCGCCGGTATCAAGTTTCAATATAACTGATAATTATACCGGCAATCTTATTGCAAAGGGTCCTGCTCCGGTAAAAGCAGACTTGAATTACTTGTCAAGAACGTTTAGTCCCTCTGTCACAATGTATCCTGAGTGGAATCTCTCTGATGGTAGTGCTCTGAATACTTCAGAAAACTTCACCCACATCTTTGAACATCCTGGAATCTACAATGTGACATTAAAAACAAGTACAATGTACGGGTGGAATCTGACTAATCATACCTTAATGGTCTATGATAATATCACCTCGAATTTCTCGTCAGTTCAGTACCCCTGTGCATCATTCCCGGTTAATGTCACATTCAGAGATAATTCTTCTGGAAGTATCCGTGATCTCCTGACCTGGGATTATGGTGATGGAAGAAGTGACGTAAACCTCTCAATTAACTGGACGAATCATACATATTATCGTCCGGGATTATACAACGTCACGTCGCTTGGAATCAATACTACCTTTGGGATCTCAAATCAGTCAAGTCAATGGGTGAATATCCAGGGCCTATATGCAAACTTTACGGCAAATCCCTGGAGTCAGACAATTGATCGTGGATCAAATGCACAATTCTGGTTCAATGATACCTCATCAGGTACTGATGCAAATTCCAGATATGTGTGGGAATTTGAACCTAACAAGTACTCATTTAATAAGAATGATACATACAGTTTCTCCCGGAATGGAACGTATAACATAAGCCTTACTGTCTATAATCCGCTTTGTGGAGATTCAACTAAAGGAAACAAGACTATAAAACAGGTAACCGTTTATGAGAATCTATATGCAAACATTACGTATTCGCCTAAATGTGGTACCTTCCCGTTAACCGTTCATTTCACCGATAATTCCACAGATACGCCAGATACCTGGTTGTGGAAGTTCTATGACATAAACCAGAACTTGGTTAGTACGATTCCAGATAACCGGACACCGGTATTTGAGTACCCAACAGCAGGAACTTATAAGGTTGAACTGACTGCAGGAAATCTTCAAAATGCCTGGGATGTCAGAACATTCTGGGTGACTGTAAGCGACTGTCTCCAGGCAAATTTCACTGCAAACCAGACCCGGGGCTATTATCCATTTGCGGTAAACTTCACTGATATCTCTACTCCGCAATCCTCTGTGAGCACCCGTGTCTGGAACTTCGGTGATCAGACTACTGGTTCCGGAGCGTCAGAGATACACACCTTCAGCCAGAAAGGCAACTACAATGTTTCTCTGACTGTCACCAACACTTCCAGTGGAATGACCCGGGTCGCAAACAAAACCATTGAGGTCGGCAGCCCGGTGTTTGCAAACTTTACGCCGAACGGCACATCTGTAGTACCGGTCAATGCATCGATGGTTGTCAAGTTCAGTGACCTCTCCGCTCCACAGTCTGATATCACCAACTGGGACTGGAATTTTGATGATTCTCTGCCCAATGACACAAACAAGAGCCCGTACCATCAGTTCACTTCCGAAGGCTGGCACAATGTCACCCTGAATGTGAGCAACCCGTACTATGGTGCCTGGAATGTCTCGCGGGCCAGGATCAACGTTAGTGTCCAGAAGGCCCCTGAAGCAAGTTTCACCGTTACTCCTGAGATTGCCAACCGGTTTGAGAGAGTGACGTTTGTTGATACATCAAAAGGAGAATCGATCAATGGCTGGTACTGGCAGTTTGGAGATGGAAATACCTCAACTGGTACACCTGTGGTAAATTATTACCAGAATGCCGGGACATATGTGGTAAACCTGACTGTTACCAACCCGTATGGGAATGGAACTGCATCAAATACAGTCCGTATTAAGGGTCCGGTGTATGCTGACTTTGTGACTGATCCATCCGGGGAATGGGGAGTAATTAATCAGCCTATCACCTTCATTGACACATCAAAAGGTCAGCCCATTCACTGGATCTGGAACTTTGGTGACGGTAACTCAACGACTACCGATTCATCGTCAATCACTCACACATATACTTCAACAGGATCATATACGGTGAATATGACTGGCACGAACTGGGATGGACAGTCAGGATCAGCAGTAAAGACACTTCAGATTGAGAACAAATCAAAACCAAAAGATGTGAACTTCGGGGCTGCAGGGAAGCGATACAGCGGTACTCATCCGTTTACCGTCCAGTTCGAGGACTACACTCCGAACCAGTCAAATGTGACTGAGTGGTACTGGGACTTTGGTGACCGTTCCAACTCGTTCAATACAACTCCGGTTGCACCGTCACATACCTACGTAAATCCAGGTGAGTACACTGTCATTCTCTCGGTGAAGAACGATATGGGAGTAAATGAGAAGGCTCGTGTTGCTTATGTGGTTGTGGTGTGATATCAGAGAGATCAATATCTGAATATCCATTAATATTTTTCAATTTGAAGCACCATTTTTCTTATTTTTTTTACTAGCCTTATTTGAGTGTCTGTTTTGCAGACGGATACTCATACTCCTTTGATATCTTGAATCCCTTTATTTTTTGGCATATTTCAATACCTATATATGTGATGAGAAATATAACCCTGATTAACTCCTCTTGCGAGTTGCATCCTATAATGGTATGCGTCACGGGGATTTCCTTCATTCATGAATGATTTACAGGGGAAGTGTGAAGTAATGGCATACAAAACTGCATATCCGGTCATCGCAGGACTGCTTATACTGGCATTCCTGATATCCGGAAGTATGGCGGAGCCACAACAGAAAGGGGTAGTCTTTGTCAACTCTGTTCCAGAGGGAGCAGAGATCTACCTCACCAATGTGTCGGTATCGCCTGACAATCTGACTGTATCGGATACGGAGGGTCTCACTCCACGGGAGTTCTTTGTGAATCCCGGAACATACCGGCTATTTCTGAAGAAGTACGGATTTATCACGTGGTGGAATGAGTCATTCACTGTCACCCCGGGAACGTACCTTAACTTCAGCACGGTGACACTTACCCCGAATAACCCGGTCTATGGTGCAATCCATCTTGATACCAACCCGTCTGATTCGGATCTGACCCTTCATCGTGAGATTCCAAATGTCACCAGTCTGATCTACAGTAAGACTCCTGCGTCAGTGGAGTCACTGCCTCCTGGGACCTATATCTATAACATCACCCGGTCCGGATATTATCCAAAGAACGGGACCACTGAGGTAACTGCGGGTAACGTGACTGAACTTCGGATTAATCTCGATCCGATCCCGGAGACTGCACCGGTGACCTTCAAGAGTGAACCGACAAATGCTGATGTCTTTATCTATCAGATCAGCAGGATGAATGCTGATCAGCAGAGTGCACTTGTATCAAAGATGGATGCTGCTCTGAGTAACTTCAATGGCACCCACGAAGACGTTGCAGCAAAAGTTCAGGGTGTGGTCTCAACCGAGGATGTTACTCCTGAGTACCTGAAGTACACAGCAGGAATTATTGGCAACACGACGACAACACAGCAACTCTACTCCGGAGAATACTTCACAGTCTTCTTCAAGGATCGCTACCACTGGGGCTACAAATTCTTCAACGTGACTGCCAGTGTCCCGAGCACGGTTGAGGTAGAGCTGACACCATTCACCAACTATGTTCAGGTCTACTTCGAGACCAGTGTCGATGATGATGATCATCCTGAACTGGGTATCCCCAAGGGAGCCAGTGTCACCTATGATGAAGAAGTGCAGGAGAACAGGACTCCGTGCTGGATCAGTCTGCCTTCCCAGAAGATCGTCAATGTGACCTTTGACCGGATGCCTTTAAACCTGCCAAAGACTGTCACGGTTGACACGAGCCTGTTTGTTGGTCGTCCATCAAAATGGGGACAGATCATCAGCCTTGATCGTGCCACATACTTCATACAGGCAGCATCAGATGATCACTCATCGATCCAGCCATCAGGTCTTATCCCGGTTATTGCAGGAGAGACAAAGGAGTTCACCCTGAGCGGAGAACATCCGGCATATCTTGCACACAACCTGACAGTGGACCGGACGAGCGAAGGAAAACCTGTATTCAATATCACCTATAATCTCGAAAACGTCACATATCCACATGAGAAGACACTTGGCAATGCAACGCTCTATCTGAATTCCCTCAAGAAGCAGGTAGCTGTTAATGCAACTGCCGGAAAAGGCGGTTCAGTCAACAACGCAGGAATAACCTTCTATGACTACGGTGATGACAGTGCAGCCTATAACTTCTCACCTGATACAGACTACCAGGTCAAGCAGTTGTATCTGGATGGTGAGCCGGTTCCATATGCACCGTCCTATGTGATTCAGGGTTCGAAGATGACATACAACCATACGTTGTACTGCACCTTCCGACCGACCAAAGTCACTGTCTTTGCAAATTATTCAGCAGGAGGAAAGATTGACCCATCTGATCCCTATCAGGTGGATTATGACGGATGCACGAAGAACACCACCGGTGTTCCTGATCCTGGATACTACCTCTCGTACCTCAGACCCGAGTTTGAATCAGGTGATTCATACATGGAGTCCGAAGGCTTCAAGACCAACTTCCAGATCTGCAACCTTCACACCAACCTCACCTGGCATGCAGTCTTTGAGAAGCAGTGGTTCAATGTAACATCCTCTGCCATCCCTGCAAATGCCGGGATGATCGTTCCAGCCGGTGACTCGACAGCAACGTATGGGCAGATAATGACCTTCAACTCGACAGCCTTCTCTGGATACCAGCTTGCAGATATCACTGACAACGGAGTTTCCAAGGGCCCGATCAACTCATATACCGTCAATGTTACCGAGAACCACGAGATTATTGCACATTTTCAGCCTGACGTCCTGACCATCACGGCGGTTGCTGGTCAGGGCGGTCAAATCGAGCCCAATGGCACGGTTAATGTTACCTTCGGGAACACCCAGTGCTTTAACATCACCGCATTCAGTAACTACTTCATCTCCAATGTGGAGGTTGATGGCGTTAGTCAGGGTAACAATACCAGTCCGATGACGTATTGCTTCCCGAATGTGACAAAAAATCACTCGATTAACACAAGTTTCAGCAAGTATGCCTACACTATAACACCATCAGCAGGAACTGGTGGAACCATCTCACCATCAACTCCACAGAATGTAACCATTGGTGACTCTATCAGTTTCACCATCGCAGCAGACCCATGCTACACCATCGGCGATGTTATCGTTGATGGAGTAAGCAGCGGTCCGCAGGTCAGTCCCTATGTGTACACATTCCCGAATGTGAATGCTGATCACACAATCCAGGCAGTATTCCAGATCAAGACATACAACATCCTGGTCAACCAGTCCAATGGTGGTAACATCTCACCGGCAGGAACAAATGGAATCGTCCAGGTAAACTGCGGGTCAAGCCAGATCTTCACCATGACTCCTGACACAGGGAATGCACTCTACGATCTGATCGTGGACAACACCTCTGTAGGCCCGATCAATCCATACACCTTCCTGAACATCAGCTCAGATCACACCATCGAGCCGGTCTTCGTGCTCCCTCCAGTGCCTGACTTTGAGGCAGATCGTGTCAGAGTTCCACCAAAGTACCCGGTCACATTCAAGGATCTCACCATAAACAACCCGACTGACTGGCTCTGGGACTTTGGTGATGGTGAAGTGACCAATGTACGCGAGCCGGTTCACCTCTATGCCAAGACCGGTAACTACACCGTCAAACTCACGGCATTCAATGCGGCAGCACCGACTGGTGTTACAGTTGAGAAGAAGGACTACATCACGGTGACCACCGACCCGATTGCATGCATGATGGCAAAACCACAGGGAGGAACTGTGCCTCCGGGATTGACCGTCGAGTTCACTGACTGTTCACTGAACACAGAGGATGTCTCATGGGGCTGGGTCTTTGGTGACAGCAGTGCCGGTTCACTCTCAAAGAACATCACGCATACCTACACTGGACCGGGTGTCTACCAGGTAACTCACCAGGTTGACAAACCGTTCACTGCAAAGGACTATGCATATGAGACGATCACCGTCATGCAGCAGCCGGTTGCTGACTTCATGGCACACCCACTCTCTGGTAAGTCACCGTTCAGTGTCCAGTTCGAGGACAAATCACAGGGCTTCCCGACTGAGTGGTTCTGGAACTTCGGTGACAGCACAGCGTCATACGATCAGAATCCGCTGCACGTATACTCTACACCTGGCAACTACACGGTAACTCTGAAGGTCTTCAGCGATGAAGGAACTTCAGAGAGGGTAAAGGACGGATACATCTCCGTTCTCTAACCTTTTTTTGTTTTTTTAAAAAAAGTGGTCAGATGTTCTGATCGCGTCTTATGATCTAATTATTCCAGTTCTTTCTTCAGTGCTCCGATCTTGTCCCTGAGCATGATGGCCTCCTCAAAATTGAGGAGTTGGGCTGCTGTCTTCATCTGTGCCTCCAGGTCTATGATCATCGCCGGAATTGATGACTTTTGTACCGGCTTTCCAGCCGGAAGTTCGATCTCCTGCTCCCTCACCGGTTTTTTGATAGTCTGGGGTGTTATGTTGTGTTCCTTGTTGTATCCCATCTGCAGACTGCGTCTTCTCTCTGTCTCATCCATGGCAGTCTGCATTGAGCCGGTGATGGTGTCTGCATACAGTACAACATGTGCCTCTGCGTTGCGGGCTGCACGCCCGATGATCTGGATCAGACTCCTGGCATCACGAAGGAATCCTTCCTTGTCAGCATCGAGGATACCGATGAATCCGACCTCCGGGATATCAAGACCCTCACGGAGAAGGTTGATCCCGACAAGTACGTCAAAGATTCCTAGTCTGAGTTCTCTGATGATCTCGGTCCGTTCAAGGGTGTCAATGTCTGAGTGAAGGTACCGTGTCTTCACGCCCCGTGCTTCAAGGTACTCGGTGAGTTCTTCAGCAAGCCGTTTGGTTAACGTGGTAAGGAGGACCCGGTCTCCCTTTTCAAACGTCTTCTGGATCTCTGATCTGACGTCCTCCATCTGCCCTTTGATCGGCCTGACTTCAACCACCGGATCGATAAGGCCGGTAGGTCTGATGATCTGCTCGACAACCTGTTGTGAGAGTTCTTTTTCGTACTCTGCCGGGGTAGCAGAGACAAATATCACGTGCTTCAGGTACCGCTCAAACTCATGAAACCTGAGTGGGCGGTTATCAAATGCAGACGGCAGCCTGAACCCGTAATCCACAAGTGGGATCTTACGCGATCGGTCACCGTTGAACATCGCCCTGACCTGGGGGACTGTCTGGTGACTCTCATCGATGAAGAAGAGAAAATCTTTCGGGAAGTAATCGAGCAGACAGTATGGTTTTTCTCCGACACTCCTGCCGTCAAAGTGGCGTGAGTAGTTCTCGATCCCTTTGCATGAGCCGGTCTCCCTGATCATCTCGAGGTCATACTTTGTCCTCTGCTCAAGCCGGTGGGCCTCAAGCATCCCGAGATGAGGCAGCCGTTCCTGGAGTTCGACCTCGATAGACTGGATCGCTGCCTCTTTCTGTTCTTCTGGAATGATGTAGTGCCTTGCCGGGTACACGTAGATATGCCTGAGTTTCTCAACCGGGTCTCCGGTTGTCCGGTTGATCTCGGTGATCCGATCTACCTCATCGCCGAAGAGTTCGATCCTGATGATATTGTTATAATAACTCGGGACAAGATCGATGGTCTCCCCTTTTACTCTGAACCTGCCTGGTATCAGTTCGATATCATTTCGTTCGTAGAGATTGTCGACGAGCCGCGAGATGATATCCTTGCGTTCGATCTTCTGACCCACTCCGAGATCAAATCCCATGCTCTTGTAGGTGTCTGGACGACCGAGACCATAGATGCATGAGACTGAAGAGACGACAATAACATCATTTCTACCGAGCAGTGATGCGGTAGCCGAGAGCCGCATCATCTCTATCTTCGGGTTTATCTGTGCGTCCTTCTCGATGTACTGGTCCTTCTTTGCGATGTAGGATTCAGGCTGATAGTAATCGTAGTACGAGACAAAGTACTCGACCCGGTTATGCGGAAAGAACTCCCTGAACTCATGGTAGAGCTGGGCTGCGAGCGTTTTGTTGTGGGCCAGCACCAGCGTTGGCATGTTCAGTTCAGCGATCACGTTTGCCATCGTGAAGGTCTTCCCTGATCCGGTCACGCCGAGAAGGGTCTGTGCCGGGAATCCCTTGTTGTATCCTTCCACCAGTTCCCGGATTGCTTCAGGTTGTGACCCCCGTGGCTGGTACTCTGATACGATCTGAAAGTCTGTCATGATAGTGCCTTCTTCCGTCTGATCTGACGCTGGTACGTGATCGCAAACCTGTGTGCCTCATCCCTGATCTCCTGGACAAGAAGGGATGCAGGGCTCTTCTTTGAAAGAGGAATCGGTAGGGCTCGTTTGGTGGTATAGATCTCCTCTTCTCTCTTGGCGATGGAGATGAGCGGTATGGAAAGATGAAGAGTTTCAAGTTCTGCCTCTGCGGCATGGAGTTGCCCCTGGCCACCGTCGATGATGATAAGATCCGGAAGTGGCAGTCCCTCTTTTTTCAGCCTGCTATACCTGCGTTTCACAACCTCGGCTATCGAGGAGAAGTCATCGATCCCCTCCACAGTCTTGATCCTGAACCTCCGGTAGTTCTTTTTGTCAGGTCTTCCATCCCTGAAACTCACCATGGATCCAACGGTGCCTGTACCTGAAAGGTGGGAGATATCAAAGCACTCGATTACTTCAGGAGGACCTGCCAGGTTCAGGGCTTCTCCAAGTTCGATAACTCTCATCTTTCCGGCAAAGAAGGAGGCTTCAATGTTCTTCATCACAAGATCCAGAAGGTGTTTTTTTGCCCCTTGTATAGGAACTGTAAGGGTCACTTTGGTCTCTCTGATGTTTGATAGATACTCTTCGATTGCAGCATCAGGGATCACTGGCAGGATCAGTTCGTTCGGTGGCCGCACATTTGCATAATACTGGATGATAAATTCCTCAAGAAACTCCTCAGTCTCTGGAAAGACAAACTCTTCCTTGCTGGTGAGGGTCCCCCTTTCGATAGTGAAGAGGATCAGGTATACTGTCCCTGATACGATCTGGTAGTTGATGATGTGTTCATTTGCCTGCTTCTGCCGCTGAACATACTGCCGCTCAGAAAGGCGTTCGATGGCAGCGATCTGATCCCTGATTGCAAGTGCCTGTTCGTACTCCTCCCGCTCTGCATGCCCTGCCATCTCCTCTTTGAGACTGGCGATGAGATCCTGGTTCTTTCCTTTCAGTAGGAGATCAGCACTCTTTACCTGGTACTGATACTCGGACTCTGATACTTTCCCCTGACATGGGGCAGAGCAGGTTTCGAGATGTGAGCGAAGGCATGCCCGTTTTGTCATCTTTCTGCATGTTCTCAGGTGAAATGTCTGTTTGATGAATGCGAGGACCTGGTCACGTTCAGCAGCAGAGACGAACGGACCATACAGAGATCCACCCTTTTTTCCTCCCCTGTACCTGGCTATGCCTATTCTGGGAAAGGGATCATCGCTGATCCTGATGAATGCGTAACTTTTGGCATCCTTGAGATCTATGTTGAACTTTGGCTGATGACGCTTGATCAGCGTATTTTCAAGGATGAGTGCTTCTACCTCTGAAGCAGTTATGATGAAATCAAGATCTACAGCCTCACTGACCATCCGGTTGGTCTTGGCTCCGTGATCGGTCTTCTGAAAGTAACTCGATACACGTTTTTTCAGGTTTTTTGCTTTGCCGATGTAGATGATCGTCCCTTCTACATCCTTGAAGAGGTAGCAACCCGGATCATGGGGAAGGATTTTGAGATCGATCATGGTTTATCTGCTGCAGGTATTCTCGTCGTATGTTTCCTGATCCAGATGAAAAAGAGTGTTGTGTTATTTGTTCTTTTTTGTCTGGGTTCGCTTTTTCACTGGTTTTGGTTTTGATGTTGTCTCCTGGGTGGGCAGGAGTTTTTTGAGAAACATTCCTGTATGGCTCTTTGTAGCCTGGGCTATCTCTTCAGGTGTGCCGGTTGCGATGATCTCGCCTCCGGCATCTCCTCCTTCAGGACCGAGATCAATGATGTAGTCTGCCGATTTGATAACATCCAGATTGTGCTCGATGACGAGGACCGTGTTTCCTTTTTCAACAAGTCCGTCAAGAACGGTAATCAGTTTTCGTACATCATGGAAATGAAGCCCGGTCGTCGGTTCATCAAGCAGGTACACGGTTTTACCGGTGGCCCGCTTTGAGAGTTCACGGGTTAGTTTGATCCGCTGTGCTTCACCACCGGACAGGGTTGTCGCACTCTGGCCGAGTTTGATGTATCCGAGACCGACATCGAGCAGAGTCTGGAGTTTGTTCCTGATCTTCGGGATGTTCCCAAAGATCTCCATCGCCTCTTCGACACTCATGGCGAGGGCATCAGCGATGGATTTTCCCTTGTATTTAACCTCGAGAGTCTCCCTGTTGTACCTGGTACCCTTGCATTCCTCACACTCGATGTATACATCAGGCAGAAAGTTCATCTCGATCTTGATCAGCCCGTCGCCCTGACATGCCTCGCAACGTCCCCCTTTGACATTGAACGAGAAACGCCCTGATTTATATCCTCTGACTTTTGCCTCTTTGGTCTCTGCATACAGGGTTCTGATCTCATCAAAGACCTTGGTGTATGTTGCAGGATTAGACCTCGGAGTTCTGCCGATAGGTGACTGATCGATGACGATCACCTTGTCGACCTCTTCGTCAAAGATGAGTTCATCGTGAGCCCCGACATCGACCCGTGAGTTGTATACCGCCTTCTGAAGGGCAGGATATAGCGTATCATAGATGAGGGTAGATTTTCCAGATCCTGAAACTCCGGTCACGAGAGTAAGGGTGCCCATCGGAATTCTGGCAGATACTCCTTTCAGATTGTTTGCCCGACATCCGGTTATGGTGATAAATCTCTTGCTGGTTCTGCGGTTCTGCGGAACCTCTATCATCATCCGTCCTGACAGGTAAGCCCCGGTCAGTGATTCGGGATGCTTCTCTATCTCATCAGGTGTACCCTCTGCAACAACTGCCCCGCCATGGGTACCTGCGCCGGGCCCCATGTCTATCACCCAGTCTGCCGCCCTGATCGTGTCCTCGTCATGCTCAACCACGATGAGCGTGTTGCCGAGGTCACGGAGCTGGCGGAGTGTCTCGATCAGCCGGTTGTTATCACGTTGGTGCAACCCGATTGACGGCTCATCAAGCACATAGAGCACACCCATGAGATTTGCACCGATCTGTGTTGCGAGCCTGATCCGCTGTGCCTCTCCTCCCGAAAGGCTTCCTGCAGTCCTTGAGAGTGTGAGGTAACCGAGCCCGACACGCTGCAGAAAGAGAAGACGTGACTGGATCTCTTTGAGCACCTGCTGTGCGATCTCGCGTTCCTTGTCGGTCAGTTGGATCGTTTCAAAGAACCTGATGCATGACGTAATCGAGAGATCGGTCACATCCACGATCGAGTGTCCGGCAATCCTGACGGCAAGCACCGTCTCCTTCAGCCGTTTCCCGTGACATACCGGACACTCACTGATCCGCATGAACTTTTCGAGTTCACGTTTGCGGTACTCAGATTCGGTCTGCTGGTAGAGCCGTTCTGCCTGAGGGAGCAGTCCTTCCCATGTTCCTTTGTGTGACCAGGTTCCCTGCCCCTGCTTGTAACTCATGTGGAAGTTGATCTGTTCGGGTGAGCCGAACATCAGAACTTCATACTGTTTCGGTGTCAGATCTTTGATCGGTGTGTGAATAGTAAACCCAAAGTGCTCGGCCACTGCTCCGACAAGCTGTGAACGGTACCCGTCGAGAAAATTCCGGTACGTGGCGATGGCCCCGTCTGCGATGGACTTTTCTTTGTCAGGAATAATAAGACCTGAGTCGAAGTCCATCCTGATCCCGAGCCCTTTGCATTCTGGGCAGGCACCGAAGGGGCTGTTGAACGAGAACATTCGTGGCTGAAGTTCCTCAAAGGTCAAGCCACAGACCGGACATGCCATCTTTGCCGAGTAGAGGTGATCTACTCCGTCTTCTCCGAACGCGATCACGAGACCGTCTGACCTCGCGGTCGCCTGCTCCACAGCCTCGACAATGCGTGAGTGGTCTGAAAGGTCCATCCGGTCAACAACGAGATCGATGGTGTGCATCTTGTACCGTTCAAGGACGATCTCGTCCTCGGTCCGGTAGATCTCACCGTTGACCCTGACCCTGGCAAATCCCTCTTTGTTGAGATCTTTGAAGAGTTGCTGGTAGGTTCCCTTCTTCTTCCTGACTAACGGGGCAAGGATGGTGATCATCCCGGAGAGTTCCTCTTCTATCTTCTCAGCGATCTTCTCCGGTGACTGGGCGATGATGGGGAGGTTATGTTCTGGGCAGTAGGCAATACCAATACGGGCGTAAAGCAGACGAAGGTAATCGTAAATCTCGGTGACTGTACCAACGGTTGAGCGTGGGTTTTTGCTGGTAGATTTCTGCTCGATTGAGATAGCAGGTGAAAGCCCTTCGATACTGTCCACATCAGGCTTGTTCATCAGCCCGAGGAACTGCCTTGCATACGATGAGAGAGATTCTACATATCTGCGCTGACCTTCAGCATAGATCGTATCAAAGGCGAGGGTGGATTTTCCTGATCCAGAGAGACCTGTGATGACAACCAGTTCATCACGCGGAATCGCAATGGTAATATTTTTAAGATTATGCTCTCGTGCTCCTTTTATCAGAAGTCGTCCGCCTGTTTGTCCCGGAGTGTTTTTTTGAACAACTCCGCCATCAGATGGATGAATTAATCTCCCTCCTTACAGTCTGGGCAGGAAAAATTCTGAAGTTATCTGATAGTTTTGGTGTATTACCCGATTTTTTTCCGGGGATAGTGGTATGGCTCTCCGAAATCATCTGCCTACTATGAGCCGCATGGCACGATTATACTTTTTGAGCCATTTTAAATCGCCTGAATCTGGTGTTTTTATTCGATTCTGCGTTTTATCCGGATGGCCTGAACTCACTGGGTATTGATGGGATAATCCTGTTTGTCTGGCTAGTCATGCATGAACAGGAACCTAATAACCATCTCCGGATAATATGTACATCACTCCGTTTCAGGATGGGATAATGGGATTAGATGATTCATTTCATGAAGGGATGAAAGCCTTTCGTGATGGGCGATATCAGGAAGCCATAGAGATACTGCAGAAAGCTGTTGCAACAAACGAACAGAATCACAAGGCATGGAATGCTCTGGGTGTTACGTATTCAAAGCTTGGCCAGTTGGAAGAGGCCCTTACCTGCTATGAGAATGCCCTCAAATATGATCCCGGTAATCTCTCATACGAACAGAACCGCGATCAGATCGTTACAAAAGCATTCAAAAAGATTAGTCCGCCTGAAGAGGACCGAAAGATGGATCACCAGCCAGAAGGGCTGAGCGCCCTTACGATCCCATATCAGAAGTTCCTCATCCCGGCTGTTGTACTCATCTTTGTGGCAACTCTTGCGGTCTATCTGCTCATCATCCCCTCGTTCTTCGGCAGTCACAGCCCATCCCCTTCCCATCCGATCACCCCGGTTCCCACAGTTGTTCCTGATGAGACATCAGTTCCATCAGAAAATGAAACACAGGCCGGTATCTCAAATGAGACTGTGTCAGGGAATGAACCTGATCCTTCCAATTTGGCCGGTGGTCTTCAGCCAACCCTTGTTATCAGCGGTGATCTGAATGGAAAATATACCAAAGGGCTTTCAGAACTGACCTTCACGATTGTTCTGACTGATGGCAGTCAGCCCCAGTACCTGCCACGTGTCAGTTATCTCTGGGCAGCCGGTACCATGGATCCGGTGACTGTACTTCCGGCAAACCCGGCATCAGGTACCATCAAGCCAGGGGATGAACAGGAGGTCACGTTGCAGATTCCAGCCGAACAGCAGCCGCGTGGTGGGGAGAAGTTCACCCTTGAGATCCGGCCACCCACAGGGCAGCCTGCAACCTATACAACATCTCTTCCAGATAATTACCGTGGCGGGATTATTGCAAATCCTTCACCCGGATATTCAGGATCTTCTTCGGCCGTCGCCTCTCAGTCTGGTGAGGCTACCTCCAATCTTGCTGTTGAAGGATCAATAAACGGGTTTTACTCAGGAGAACTCCAGGAGTTCTCGCTTACTCTTCGTGAACAGGCTACCGGATCACCCCAGGACATGAACCGGATCACCTACATGTTCTCTGTTAATGATGGAACACCGGTAAAGCTCACCAAGGTTCTGCCTGCATCAGGAACGATCAACCCTGGTGAACAGCAACTGATCACGTTGAGTATTCCTGAAGACTCACGCCCACGTGCAGGAGACACCTTTACCCTCGATATTAAACCTGATAACGGTCCGTCAGTCCAGGTCAGGAAAGCCCTTTCTTCTGCGTACAAAGGTGGAGTAATCTCATAACTCCTTTTTCTGGAAAAAAAGTCATGGGTTGAATCTATTTCTTCTGTGTCAGAGTTTCAAACACAAAATCAGTATCTCACTCCTGACCACTCACCACCGTTGGTATCACTCTCTCCAGTTCCCCAGGTTCCGGTGAATGCACAACAGTCATTTCTGAAGAAGAATGTGAACCTGCCTGAATTTGATCGTCCTGTTGTTTCAGGTTCAGACCAGGTTCCGGTGAGGATTGGTCCGGACATAATTCCCTGGAATGATCCCTTCTGTTTTCCGGTATAAGATCCATCTATGCTGACATCACGAAGAGAATACCCTGTCTCTGCCAGGGTGACATTCCCCTTGTTTGTCTTCCATGCGCCAGATATGTCACAACCGGGTTCGGTTGCCCGGCCATCTTGTAGCGGTTCCCATGCAGCAGAGTAACTGACTTTATTAGCCAGCTGATGGTTTGTGTTTGCCTCTATTGCCGGAAGTACCTGGACACTCACACTTTTTCCGCCATCCAGGCAGGTGAAGTAGCGGGTGACCCTGTTGAGCGGGATTTCCTCGGATACGCGTTTGACCGAACCGATATCAGCACCTTTCTGGTAAAAAGTATCACCAAGGTACATACCGATGTCAGGACCCAGTCCGGGAGTCTGTGAGTTCTGGTATCGTACCTGTGACGGCCCGTCTTCCAGCCCTGCTTTATAAAACGGTTCCTGAATTGTTGTAATGGTAAGGATTCCCGGCCCGCCAGGAATGACCATGACTCCCGGAGCAGGGGATGGAATATTTCCGTTATTCCATGCTTCGGAGAAGGAACCGGTAAGCGAGACCAGTGTCCCTGCTGAAACCGGTACTACAAGAAGGAGCGTGAAAATGATAATTTGAAACAGGATCTTCTGCATCTGTACACCTCTCTGCATAAACTCACCAATTATCGCAGATAACCGTTGTGTCTTATGTCAGATCTGATCCCAGGGTCGTGGTTCTGACGAGAGATTAGGTAAATTCTTGTTCTTTTCATGATGGGAATTTTACGATGGCTATGAATAAGAGGTTGTCAGGACCTCGATACATGGCAGTATCATGGAAGCACGTGATAGTTCCCGGGAGAACCGTAACAAGACAGCGGTTGAGAATACCTGGATTGATACCTCATACATAGTCCGAAAAATAAAGATCTTCCAGAAGAGCTATGACTACAAGTCAGGACTCCATGCCCCATCCTCTCATCTTCTTTTTGTCCCGCCAAGTGATCCGAGAAGCCCCCTGACAAGTTCCCTGCCCACTTGGGTACCTATGCTCCTTGCAACAGAAACAGCGATGTCCCCTACGATTTCAGCAGGCTGATCTTCTTTCCTGCTTCGTGGTGTTGTTTTTCGTACAGGTTCTTTCTGGAATTTTTCTGAAGAGTTCTTGCGCTGTGTCATAGCCGGCTCCTCGCGTACAGCCTCTGTTCGTGCAGCCAGTTTTTCATACGCAGATTCCCGGTCAACCGGAGTATCGTACTTCCCGGCATCTGGAGAAGCAGCCATGATCTTCTTCCTCTCTTCAGGTGAAAGAGGTGATAAACGGCTTGTCGGAGGTACAATGAAAGCCCGTTCTACAGGCGTTGGTGAGCCCTGTTTATCGAGGATGGATACAAGTGCCTCCCCTATTCCCAGCTCTGATATCGCTTTCTCTGTCTCAAATGCCGGGTTCTGCCTGAACGACCTGGCAGCTGTTCTGACTGCCTTCTCTTCATTCGGGGTTGTTGCCCTGAGTGCATGCTGGACCTTGTTTCCTAGTTGTCCGAGCACATCTTCAGGGATATCTGACGGACTCTGGGTGATGAAATAGATCCCGACCCCTTTGGATCTGATGAGTCTGACAATCTGGACGATCTTCTCTTCGAGGGCTTTTGGTGCATCCTTGAAGAGCAGATGTGCCTCGTCAAAGAAGAAGACAAACTTCGGTTTTTCAAGATCACCTGCCTCATGCAGCTGCTCATAGAGTTCAGAGAGAAGCCAGAGTAAAAATGTAGAGTACAGTTTCGGGGACTGCATCAGTTTTTCCGCAGCAAAGAGATTGATCACCCCTTTCCCATCCGCAGTTCTGATCAGATCATCAATCTCAAGTGCCGGCTCGCCAAAGAACCGGTCTGCACCCTGATCCTCAAGTGCAAGAAGAGCACGCTGAATAGCCCCGGTCGAACTGGTACTGACATTGCCGTATGTTCCCTTGATCTCCACAGCATGGTCTGATACATATGTTACCATTGCCCTGAGATCCTTGAGATCAAGAAGGAGGAGCCCGTTGTCATCAGCAACCCGGAAGATGATAGAGAGAACACCGGCCTGGGTCTCATTCAGATCCAGGATGCGGCCGAGCAGGAGCGGGCCCAGTTCTGAAATGGTGGTTCTGACCGGATGACCGTTCTCGCCGAACAGGTCCCTGAAAATCACCGGGTATCCTGCATATGAAAAGCCGGTGAGACCAAGTTTTTTGATCCGTTCATCGATCTTTGGATTTCCCCCTCCCTCCATTGCGATGCCGGACAGGTCTCCCTTAATATCGGCAAGAAAGACCGGCACACCGATCCTGCTGAGACTCTCAACGATCACACGGAGGGTCACGGTCTTGCCTGTACCGGTTGCCCCTGCTATCAGACCGTGCCGGTTGATCATCTCAGGGAGGATTGTGACATCAGTCCCTCCCTTTGCTATCAGAAGTGGATCTGCCATGGAAGAGGTATCAGCATGATAACTGCATAAAGGTTATAGCCGCCAGGGACTGCTCCGTCATTGTTTTTCCTCCTGATCGCTTATGGCATCCTTTTCAATCGAATAATTATTGTCTCCTGAAGTCGTTAGATACCAGTATATGGGTGTGCTTCCTCCTCAGGATGAACCGATAGAGGTAGTAAAAGAAGAAGAGCGGCGTCTGTTTGAACCAATATCAGTTGATCATGAGATACCCGGTGAACTTGAAGAGACTGACACCCGCTTTATCTCCAGTACAATACCTGAGGAGCTTGCCGGCTTTCTTGAACCTTCTGAAGGCGAAGCAAAGCCGGTACCCGATGTAAATCCCTATCTTACAACTGCGAGACAACTCATCCTTGAGCATGAGTGGGATAAGGCATCGCCATTCATCACGATGAGTCTCAACCTGAATGCTGATGATGGCACAGCCTGGTTATACAAAGGAATTGTTGAGTTGTATCTGAACCAGGGGGATGAATCAGATCGCAGCCTCCAGCGTGCAGCAACCTACGAAAAAACCAGCAACACAGCACATTACTATCTGGCATACCTTAGGTACCGGACTGGGAACTATGCAGACTCCCTCATACAGCTTTCTGAAGTACTTCAGAAGAATCCTGCACATGCCCGCTCAAGGTTTCTCTCCGGTCTTTGCAAGGTGTACCTGCAGCAGTACAATGATGCATTTGATGATCTCGAGATCCTTGTCACTGATAATCCGCGAAATGTCCGTGCCCTGCTCCTCATGGCATACTGCAGGATCAGGACACAGAGGTATCCTGATGCCATATCACTGCTGGATCAACTTCTGGAGCAACATGAACATCATGTTCCTGCATGGGAGATGAAGTCCCGTGCCCTCCTTAGTGAAGGCCGGTACTCAGAGGCAGTCACATCTGCAAGACGGCTTTTATCGCTCTCTCCTCATAATCACATCGCTCTCTATGTGCGAAGCATGGGATATATCAAACAGGGCCTGTATGAGGAGGGTCTCTATTCTGCACACGAGATGACAACATCTGAGCCACTGCAGAGTACCGGTTGGACCCTGATGGGTCTTGCCTATATGGGACTCGATAAATATCAGGATGCCTTGAAACGGTTTGATCGATCCCTGCTCCTGAACCCCCATGATGAACAGGTCACCTCATACCGTGTTCAGGCTCTGCGAAAACTGAAACGGTACGGGGATCTGCTCCAGTTTTATTCACATGTAACCGAAGAGAACCCTGACGACCTGAGGGCATGGTATAACAAGGGCGTGCTACTCCACCGGGTAGGTAAGTTGGAAGAGGCTGTCCAGTGTTATGATCGGGTAATCTCCCGCAATCCACATGAATACCGAGCCATCCTGAACCGGGGGAGAGCTCTGAAATCACTGCACCAGAACTCTGAAGCAATACGATCGTTTCAGCAGGCGATTTCAGTTCATGCTGACAGTGCAGATGCCTGGTATCATCTCGGGCAGATCTATACGGTCCTTGTAAGGCTCAGGGAGGCACTCACAAGTTTTGACCAGGCACTGGCGATCAAGCCGGACTTTGTAAAAGCCCTTGTCTGGAAAGCCCATGTGATGGATGAGTTAGGGATGAAACAAGAGGCATTCCAGACCATGAGTAAGGCACGGCGTCTTGATCCAAGTGTAACCGGAAAGATCAAGAGCAGACTTGTTCATGACTAATTCCGGACAAGTTGTTTCGTTTATTTGTGGAGTCTTCCGATCCTTTCGATCATCCGGTTCTTCTTTGACATTGCTGCTGTAGCTGCCCGGTCAACTCCTGCACACATCTCTTCAAAGTCACGGCTCTCCTTGTCTACCAGTTTTTTAAGGGGAGTGTATGCTGCCTCTCTGAACCGTGGTCTGAACTCTGTCTCCTTACCATCTCTGATAAGAACTGGTTCTGCATTACCCTTCTCAACCCGACCGATCTCTGCAGTTCTGACACCTGCCTCCTCTAATACACCCTTAACCTCGCGAATAGTCTCTTCAGGAGCGACCACCAGCATTGCGTCGAGCGATACACCAAGGGGATCGATCTCCAGTTCTTCGAGCATCGTTCTGACAACCGGATCAACCAGTCCCAGGACCTGTTCTTCCTCGACGATGAACCGACATCCTGCTGTCTCTGCCATCTCGAAGATATCTCCTCTGAGTCCCCCGTTGGTCACATCGGTCATCGCGTGAATCTGATGAAGCACATCGCTTTTCAGCAGGGAATCGGCACCTTTGAGGAACTGGAGGTTGATGGTCCTGTCCACGATGTCAGGAAATCCGTAATACAGGGCGGTGGTTGCGATGGTTCCTCCTCCTGCCCCTTCAGTCATCAACAGGATGTCTCCAGGTCTTGCCTCCCTGCGGGCGGTGATATGATCAGCAACCCCGACACATCCGACACAACCGGTGAGACGTTCTCCGATGACCATATCACCGCCTATCCGCAGGGTAGATCCTGACACAAGCGGGACCTGCATCACCTCTCCAACGGTTGTGATTCCGGCAGTGTAGTCAAATATCTTTGAGACATCACCGTCGTCAGCGACATGGATGTCTGAAAAAAGCATCACCGGCTTTGCACCCATCACATAACAGTCGCGAAGTGTTGCCCTGGTCACATGAAATCCGGCAAGGAACGGGAAATCACTGAGACGTGAGTGCATCCCGTCCACGGTGCTGATGATATATCTCCCACCTGCCTCGACAACGCCGGCATCATCCATCTCATCGACTCCGACATTTGCCCCGGTCTTTCCGATGATCTCAGCGATCTTGCGGTGTGCATAAAAATCTCCGGTCCCTCGTGAACCTACACCGAATTCTCCCATCGCCACACCTGCTTCAGTGCAGCTGAGAAGGTCACTGGTAAGACCGCTGGTATTCTTTACTTCGGTGATGACAGCATGCGCAAACTGCTCTGCATATTCCTGGGATACAGATTTGATCTCACGGATTCGTGATGAGAGATCCCTGATTATTTCAGCCTCTGCCCGGCCGGATTTCATATTTCGCCGGACATAGCCTTCAACATCCATGCATCCAGATTCGCACACTGCTGATAAATAAGTCTTCTTGATATCCTTTCCTGACTATCTTTATAGTACAGGTTCTTTGCAGAACCTGTCTCCTGGTGGGGCCGAACAGATGATGCAATCTCATACTTGTGGATCTCTGCTGATCTTCTCTCTCGTACTTCTGGTATCCCTTTTTCCGGTTCAGGTTTTTGCTGACGATAATTATACCGCTGGAGGATCTGCAGACTTCTTTTCAGATAGTTCTCATGCATCTGCTCTGCCTGCCACTCACTCCTGGAGAGATAAACTATCGAGTGATCTACTCCAGTTGGTCGATCCATCTGCCTCTCCCTCAAGCAGTACCACTGCAGCCCTGACCCGGGAGATGGAACTCCTTGGCCAGATCAGGTTTGATTCACAGAACCGATCAGAAGTTCATGTTACCCTCACTCTGGTTCAGGACAGTTCTCTCATCAACGTCACCCGGTACCTGAATGAGTCGAGAGCAGATCCCGGTTTCGGCCTGATGACCGGATGGGTACGAACCGATCGGATCTCCAATCTCTCGTCCCTCCCTGAAGTCAGGGAAATACATACCGTCCTTTCGCCTGTCAGTTCAGGAATGATACTACCAACGAAACTGTCACGTACATCTGGTGCTGATAACCATCTGAACCAGACGCCCGAGAATTCTTCAGTACTATCAGCGGAGACGTCGGATCCGGCAGACCCTACAGGTATCGGCATGAGAACGTTTGCATCAGAGACCGCATGGAAAGGAAAACTCTCAACCGATCTGGTTCAACTCCTCGATGATCACTATCTCTCTCCCGGTCAGTCGTCGGGCAATGCGGCAGACCTGATGCGGGCAACCGGAGAACTCAGGGGTTCAAAAGGGAATCAGAGCGAGGTGATGGTCACAACCAGTTTGAGTTTAGGATCATCTGTTGAACCAATCCAGTCCTTCTTCAGCAATGCAGGGACCGACAGCCGGTATGGCAGGGTTTCAGGCTGGCTGAGTATCCAGAATCTCTCACGGCTTGCACGAGAACCTGCAGTCCTCTCCATCATGTCACAACTCCCTGCCTTTACGTCATATGTCACCACCGAAGGGGATGACATTCTTCATACCTGTGAAATTAGGAACACAACGAATCTTTCAGGTAAGGGAGTGAAGGTTGGTATCATTTCAGATGGCGTAACCAGTCTTGATGCAGTGGTTGCCGCCGGAGAGCTGCCCTCAAACATACATGTACTCAGTAACAAGATTGGGGGTGACGAGGGGAGTGCGATGCTCCAGGTTGTGCATGATATCGCCCCTGATGCAGAACTCTACTTCTCTGATCGTGGTTCAAGTCAGATCGAGTTTGTGCAGGCCATGGATCGTCTGATCAGTGACGGGTGCAGGATCATCTGCGATGACATCACCTATGTTGAGCCGTTCTTTGAAGACGGGTACATCGCCCGTAATATCAGAGACCGGATTCTCTCGTATGACATATTGTATATCACGTCTGCCGGTAACTTTGCCCGGGAGCACTACCAGGCACCATTCAGCGGATACATGAACCAGGGATATCTCTGGCATGATTTCAATGGTGCAAACGGCTCGAAGGATCTGAAGTTTACTGCTCCACCACATTCGGCAGGCCATGTAATTCTTCAGTGGGATGACCGGTTCTCTGAATCATCAAATAATTACGATCTCTTCCTCTACAACGATGAGATGAGGGAGATTGGGAGAAGTGTAAAGATTCAGGATGGGGATGATGACCCGATGGAGTATTGCCGGTTTGTAAACGAGAACGACTTCTCAAAAGACTTCTATGTCAGGGTTGTCCAGGCAGGAGGAGAGAACCGGACGATCGAACTGTATGTTCTGCCTCTTGGGGGAAGCCAGGTCTTGATGGATCCCTGCGTCCCTGAAGACTCGATGTTCGGTCAGCAGGCTGTTCCTGAAGCGATATCGGTGGGAGCAGTGATTCCCGATCTGAATAAAACTGCAGTTGAACCGTACTCCTCTCGTGGTCCGATCACGATAAAGTACCCTGCACCTGAACTCAGACAGAAGCCTGAACTCTCTGCGCCTGATAACATCCTTGTGAGCACGGGAAAGGGAATTCTCGGATCATTCTCCGGGACAAGTGCTTCTGCCCCTCATATTGCAGGCATGAGTGCCCTGCTCTGGGAGGCAAATACTGAACTGAAGGCAGATGAGGTGAAACGCAGACTCCTTAATGCCACTCCGTCTTCTGCCACAGGGTGGCACCCGGACACCGGGTTTGGAGTGCCTGATGCCCGCCTCCTTATTCCTGCCGGGCAGACAGTAAACCGGTCTTCAGACCCCTGCCCTATTGTAAATGACTCCCGCCTGTCAAAGCCGAGAGAGATGGAGCAGCCTGAAACTCTTGCGTTGTACGCGGGGTGGAACATGATCTCAATCCCCTTTCCACTCAAAGAAGGGAACAATACCGGGATTATTTTTTCGAGTGTGAATACGACAAGCCATACCATCTGGCGGTACTCCCCTGATACCCGGCACTGGGATCCGGTGGGGACCGGAGATCTCCTTCACCAGATGGACGTGATCTGGGTTCATGCGGCGAACAGGACTGACATCTCCCTTACCTATGATGATGACCGTAGAAACATGACTGCACGTCACCTTTCTGTAGGATGGAACCCGCTGGGTATCCCGGGAAGAAGCACCCTCACGGCATCAGATCTTCTCGCTCCTCTTGGATCATCCTGGTCATATGTTCTGGTTTATGATTCAAGGGAACAGCAGTTCCGCCAGGTGATTGTAAACGGCGGAACTGGTGCCTATTCAGATGCCCGGCTTCTCTATCCCACAGAAGGTTTCTGGATTTATATGAACAGTCCTGGTATTATCATTCCCTGATGCCCGGGTCTGAACGGGAGAACTTATCTGTCTCCATGCCGAGATCAGAGTACCTGGGTAGTTCATAGTGGGGTCTTATGAAACATACTACAGGCGATATAGCGCAAGCGGTATCGTTCTGATAATATCAATACTCATCTGCTGGCTGATCTCTCCGGCTGTTGGTGATCAGGCCATACTGGAGGAGACCGAGCGGGTCATCCTCTATACTGCATCCGGCATGGAATCCCCGATAAATCTCTCATCACTAAATAATTCTGCAGTTGTAGAAAACTGCACCGTAATCCTTCGTGCACCACAACTGAATTTCCTCGTTGTTCAGATTCCAGTCAACAACTCTTCTTTCTACCAGAATGAGATTCTCAAAATTTCAGGAGTGAGCAGTGTTGAACAGGACCCTGTCCGCATCCCTGATTCCTTCTCAGGCACCCCTGCATCAGATGTCAACATCTCTGACCAGTGGGCGTTCAACCGGACTGATATGCCTTGGGCATGGAGTATGGTCAAGCCTGGTTCATCATCCGCTGTTACGGTTGCTGTTCTTGATACCGGCGTTGACGTCTCCCATTCAGGGTTGAAACCGTTCATCAGTTCACAAGGATTTGACTGGGTAGATAACAGTTCAGCGATGCAGGATACCGACGGGCATGGCACATTTCTTGCAGGTATTGTCTGTGCTATCACAGGGGCCGGGCAGAATTTATCTGTCGAAAAAAAAATCTCTCTCATTCCTGAACGGGTCGGAACAAATACATCCGGTATCTTTGCCTCACGCTCTGCTGTGGCAATTCAGCATGCTGCAGACAACGGAGCCAGGATCATCCTGATGGGATATGGAGGTTCGGGTCAGTCACCTGCCGAAGAAGCAGCGATCTCGTATGCAATCCGCAAAGGCTGTATCCTCATTGCCCCTGCCGGAAATGAAGCATCTAACGAGGGTCATTACCCCTCAGATTATTCTGATGTGATCTCTGTAGGTTCTACCGCAAAGACCGATGGCCTCTCCTACTTCTCAAATTATGGTATCTTTGTCGATCTCGTAGCTCCTGGAGAGGGTGTGATCTCTGCGTGGCCTGGTAACACGACAAAGACTGCAACCGGAACAAGCCCGGCAGCCGCACTTGTTGCAGGTACCACTGCCTTGATCACGGATGTCAATCCTGATCTGAGCAATGAAGAGATCAGATCAATCCTTGAATCAACCTCACACGATCTTGGAAGGACAGGACGCGATATCTATTATGGGTACGGCCTTCTGGATGCAGGGGCTGCTATAGCCGAAGCAGAGAAGCAACATGCGAAAGTCCGAAACGCTGAACCAATAAATCAGTCATGGGGATCAGAGCAGATCAAACGCAGTGGCTCGTTGGGAAAGGGTGGTATTGAGATCAACCTAAACCCTGGCTGGAACTTTGTATCAGTACCTTCGTATCCTGCGTCAGGAAAGACTGGTGGCGATCTCTTTCAGGGCATCAACACCGATGGACATACCATCTGGAAGTTCAATGCAGTCAGCCAGGACTGGGTTGCTGTAGAAAAGCAGACCAACTTCACTCCTCTTGAAGGGTTCCTGCTCTATTCAGATCGGCAGACATCACTACCGCTGGTTCTGGACAATCGGAACGGGACACGTGTACTCAATATGAGTACTGGCTGGAATCTGGTGGGATCACCAAACCTGACGCCCATGAGTGCAAAGGATGCCCTTGTATCACTCTCAAAGAACTGGGTTTCACTCCTCCAGTATAACAGCACCATGCAGATCTATGATCCTGCCATCATCCCCGGAGCAAACGGGTCCCACTCAGACTCGCGGCTGCTTTCACCCTTCTCTGCCTACTGGGTGTATATGAATGCAGGTGCTGTCTATCATCCCTGATGAAAACAGAAAAGCTATTAGCAGAAGCAGGAGAACAGAAAAGCAATGGTTGCCCTCGGGGAACGATTTTTGTATGGCTCTGAAATTGCAGGATCTCTGGTGATCGGGCTCATCTTTATCGGGACTGCACTGAGTGGCGATACTGCTGCTGATATGAGATGGAAACTGATCATCGGGGCTGTGCTCTGCTTCAGTTTCTCACTGGTCTTTCTGGTTATGTATATGAACTCAGTGAAAGATCGGCAGAATAAAAGAATCTCGTAAAAAAAGATTAGATGATGATTGCGTTGGACATCTTGTCCTTCTCATCATCAAACTCGGCAACAACTGCTTCTGTTGTCAGGAGCATTCCTGCAATTGAGGCAGCGTTCTGGAGACCTGATCTGACAACCTTGGTCGGGTCGAGGACACCTGCTGCGAGAAGGTCTTCATACGTATCCTTCTTGGCGTTGTATCCGAATGACTCGCTCTTGTTTGCCTTGATCGTTGAGATGACCTCTGCACCTTCGCGGCCTGCGTTGCTTGCGATCTGGCGGAGCGGCTCTTCAAGTGAACGTCTGACGATGTTTACACCGATCATCTGCTCGTCTTCGATCTTCAGCGTGTCAAGTGACTTTGCTGCACGGAAGAGTGTGACACCACCGCCGGGAACGTATCCTTCCTCGACTGCTGCCTTGGTTGCATTCAGTGCATCATCGATACGCATCTTCTTCTCTTTGACCTCAGTCTCGGTTGCTGCTCCTGCCTTAATGACAGCAACACCGCCTCCGAGCTTAGCGAGCCTGTTCTGAAGGGTGGTTTTGTCGTACTTCTTCTCTGCAACATTGAGTTGGGATTCGATCAGTTTCTTCCGTGCCTCGATGTCGCTCTTCTTGCCTTTTCCACCGACAACGGTTGTCTTGTCCTGGTCAACCTTGATTGCCCGTGCCTGTCCGAGCATGTCCATGGTAACATCCTCAAGGTTCAGGTTTCTGGTCTCAGTGATGACGGTTGCACCGGTGAGGATGGCGAGGTCTTCGAGCATGTCCTTCCTGACATCTCCGAACTCTGGCGCCTTGACTCCACAGACCTTGATGGCTCCACGGATGATGTTCAGGATAAGTGCGGTCTGTGCCTCTCCATCAATGTCATCTGCGATGATCAGCAGTGGCTTTCCGGTGGATGCGACCATTTCAAGAACAGGGACGAGCATCTTCACGCTGCTGATCTTCTTGTCAGTCAGAAGGATCAGTGGTTCGTCGAACTCGACAACACGGCGCTCCTGATCGGTGACCATGTAAGGAGAGATGTACCCGCGGTCGAACTGCATACCTTCAACATGCTCGAGGTTGGTGTCAAGGGTCTTGGAGTTCTCGACGGTGATGACGCCGTTGTATCCGACCTTCTCCATCGCGTCAGAGATCAGCCCACCGATCTCCTCGTCGTTGTTTGCAGAGATGACAGCGATACGCTTGATGGTGTCCTTGTCCTTGACCTCGATCGTCTTGCTCTTGAGGTCTGCTACAACGGTCTCAACAGCCCGGTCAATACCCTTCTTGATCTCGATTGGGTTTGCACCTGCTGTGATGTTCTTGATACCCTCGGTGATCATTGCCTGGGCAAGAACGGTTGCAGTAGTAGTTCCGTCTCCGGTGGTGTCCTGAGTCTTGGAGGCGACCTCCTTGATCAACTTGGCACCCATGTTCTCGAACTTGTCTTTCAGCTCGATCTCCTTGGCGATGGTGACACCATCATTGGTGACAACCGGGCCAGCCGGTTTGTCAAGAACAACATTGCGTCCTTTCGGGCCGAGTGTGATCTTTACGGTATTTGCGACCTTGTTAACACCCTCAAGCAGTGCGTGACGGGCGTTCTCGCTGAACATAATCTGTTTGGTTGCCATAGTTTATTCTCCTCAGTCAAACTTAGCGACGATATTCTTGAACTCGACTATTACGTAGTCTTCCTTCTCAAACTCAACCTCTTCCTGGCTGTATCCACCGTAGATGACCTTGTCTCCGGCTTTGAGTGGGAGGTCTTTTCCGTCCTCGAAGGTACCGACTGCAATGACGTCTCCCTGTTTCTTCTTTTCCTTTGCTGATTCAGGGATATAGATGCCACCCTTGGTTTTTTCTTCCTGTTTAGAGGGCTTGATTAAAACCCGTGGTCCGATAGGTGTAATCGACATACTGATCTCCTTCAAATGAATACTACATTTAGATGTTGATTATTACTTCTATATATATTTTAGTTTCACTCCTGATATCATCTCAATAAAGTTGATATCATTTCGATCGGAGAAAGTATGATCAAGAGTACAATTTATGCATCAGCGCTTAGTTCTTCAATATCTACCAAAGCCAGATCGTAAAGATCTGAAGCAGGAGGCCTATTGGCTCTGTGACACCCTTGGTCTTTCATCAGGTCGTGATGTTGAAGATTTATCAATACGGATTGTGCTGAGTCTTCTTGAGGAGTCGTCAAGAAGGGAAGGAATAGCCTCAGAACAGCTTGCAGAACTTCTAGGAATCACAACCGGGAGGGTTAACCACCACATCCGCAACCTCTCACGTTCAGGGGTGATCTACCGGAACCGTAGGCTCATTCACCTTCGTGGGAGAAGTATGCGTGACTCAGTTCAGGAACTGCGTAAGGATGCTGACCGGATATTTGACGAACTTGAAAAAGTGGCGTCAGAGATAGACACCATGATGGGGCTGCCTGGATCAGTCCGGAGTGTAGCAGAGTCTCATGCACTGGTCCTTCCATCCTCCCTCAAAAAGGAGATCTGATGGATCTGTTCTCTCATTTTCCTGGTATGTGACCCCTCCCAGTACGCCTTTTTGCAATACGGACACCAGGTTATCTTATCAGCTTCAAGTGGAGAGCTTGGTATGATCTCCTGAATTTCTTTCATGCACACGCCGGGGGTTGCTTCTGATGCCGGGATAAGGAGGGTATTACATACCGAGCAGCGGGTAAGCCTGAGATCGGGTACGATCAATCCCTCCATGATCAGATCTCTGATCTGATCTTCAAGTCGCTCTCCTGTAAGGTAGAGAACCTGGTCCTGATCCCGGTGTGCAAGTTCTGCATCCCTGGTGAGCAGAATTCTATTCTCCGTACCGGCTGTTATGAGCAGAATTGTGTCTTCTTTCAGGTTTCCTGGAGGAAGATCATTTGCGTTCAGGGTGTCATATCCCAGAAGACGAAGAAACCTGCAGAGCGATCCAACCATCCGGTCACAGATAAACCTCGGTTCTGAAGGCCCTTCTGTCATCTGTTCATGATCACGGCGATTGGTTCACCGCAGTGGGCACAATGGGTTCCATTCAGGTTCTCAGTATGTACAGAATATCCTGCCCGGTTGATCACGATCTCTCCACATTCCGGGCAGTAGGTATGCTCATACCTGTGCCCCCCCACGTTTCCAAGGTAAGGATACCTGATCCCTTTTTCCTTAGCATGTTCGTAGATCTTTTCAAGGGCTCTTATCGGTGTAGCCGGCCTTTCAGTCATGCGGAAATCGGGGTGGAACCTGGTAAAATGCATCGGTGTGTCAGGTCCGAGATTTGTGATAACCCAGTCAATCAGGTCTCCCATCTCCTCCATGCTGTCATTCAGGCCCGGTATTACCAGGGTTACAGTCTCGATATGGAGCCCGAGTTCTTTTGCCCGCATTGTTGTATCAAGTACCGGCTGCAGACGTGCCTTGCACACCGATCGGTAGAACTCATCAGAAAAAGCTTTGAGATCCACCCTCCATGCATCAAGATCCGGGGCCAGTTCACTCAGTGCTTCCTCGGTCATGTACCCGTTGGTCACGTAGATCGTCTTCATGCCTTCGCGGTGAGCGAGGACTCCCATATCCCTTGTATACTCATACCACAAGGTAGGTTCATTATATGTCCATGAAATTGATGCACAGCCATGAGTCTGTGCTCTTCTGACTGCTTCTTCAGGAAGAATCATCTGAAGCGGTCTGTCGATATGGTCCGGCTGTGAAATATGCCAGTTCTGGCAGTGTGTGCAGGAGAAGTTACAACCGATGCTCCCAAGGGAGTATGAGAGTGTTCCTGGTAGAAAGTGATTCAGGGGTTTCTTCTCGATGGGATCGATTGCCTCTGCCGAGACACGGGCATATGTGCCTGCGATAAGTCTGCCTTTGTGGTTTGTCCTGACTCCGCACCGTCCTGTCTTCTGATCAGGAATATGACATCGGTGATTGCAGAGTGAGCATCTCACTGAATCATCTGGTCCGGTTGTATATTGAAGTGCTTCTTTCTCCTGGAAATATGATCCACTCATCTGCTACTTCTCCCCTGTTCTGGCGTGAAACTGATATTGTGGTGATGGCCTAGTACCTGTGTGCCAGCCATCAGTTCTGACGGCAACCTATATCCCCCTTTTCATGAAATATATCGGGTTGAATGTCCACCATTGTTCTGTCTCTGGGTGGTTCGATCCTCATGCCTGGGCTCGACTCACCTAATATTAAACCTTATATCCCTGTTCTTGAGAAAATTGCATCAATTCATCGTCTTTTTGTTGTGGTGGGCGGCGGCGGTGAGGCTCGACGCTATATTACTGTTGCACGATCACTTGGTGTCGATGATGCATCTGCCGATGAACTTGGAATTCTCGTTACCCGGCTAAATGCCACCCTCCTGGTTCAGGCACTGAAAGATTCTGCCTGGCCAAAGGTGGTTGAGAATCATACCGAAGCGCTTGCCGCGGCTGAGTCAGGAAAGATCGTTGTCATGGGTGGTGTTACTCCTGGTCAGACCACCGATGCAGTTGCTGCGGTCCTGGCAGAACGCTCCCGGGCCTCTGTGTTTTTTAATCTGACATCGGTAGATGGGATCTACTCTGCAGATCCGAGAAGTGATTCTTCGGCGGAACGGTATGAGATGATCACCCCTGCAAGACTTCTTGAGATTGTGGTTCATCAGCAGGCAGTGGCTGGAATGAATACCGTCATGGATGTCGTTGCAGTAAAGATGGTTGAACGGTGCGGTATCCCGTTGATCGTGCTTGACGGGAGAGACCCTGTAGCGCTTCTCAATGCTGTTGAGGCTGGTATCTGCAGGGGAACTGTTGTAAGCAGAGAGGGAGTGAGCCCGCTTCCGCTCACATAACCAAACGCTTAAATGAGTGGTGTGCTAACATTAGTAGCGCACGGGGTAATAGGGTAGCCTGGTCCATCCTAGAGCGTTTGGGACGCTTTGACCGCAGTTCAAATCTGCGTTACCCCATTTCTGTTTTATGGATTCTTCTGTGCATTGCACGATCTTCCGCCTCCTGTCCAATGAGTATGATCTTGATTCATCACGTGATGAATTTCTTCATTTTGAAAATCCCTATCAGATCCTCATCGCGACTATTCTTTCAGCCCAGACTACGGATCGGACTGTAAATCTGGTAACAAAAGAACTCTTTACACGATATCCTGATCCTGCTTCACTTTCTGTTGCCCATCAGGAGGATGTGGAATCCATCATTCACCCAACCGGGTTTTACCGGGCGAAATCCCGCAACATCATCGCTGCAGCCCGGACTCTGATGAGTTCATTTGGCGGAAAGGTTCCTGATGAGATCAATAAGCTGATAACGCTCCCTGGTGTTGGTCGAAAGACTGCAAACATCGTGATTCATCACGGGTTTGGCAGGGCAGACGGGATTGCCGTGGATACTCATGTGGGACGACTATCTGGAAGGCTTGGCCTCTCTGATCACCAAGATCCCAACCAGATTGAGCAGGATCTTCTGAAGTTGTTCCCAAGAGAGGTCTGGGGTGATATCAACGGCTTGTTTATTCTCCACGGCAGAAAGATATGTCAGGCCAGGAAACCAGCCTGCAGCCTGTGTGTTCTCTCTTCGCTCTGCAGGTTTGCATCATCATCTCATTAATAAATTTGCATCTTGTTACGGCATGTATTTCCTGATTGCTGCTCTACCTATGTGTGGTGATGCCATGGCAATCTCATATTCATCCGCATCTGTGTTTGCAGACATGAATATCAGGTGAGCTGGCAGTTTCAGATTATCATTATAATTTCCAGGTCCCTGTTTCATCTTCTGTGAGCGGATGCTTTGTACCGCAAAAAATATGAACACATACTGAAGAAGATGATCACACTCACTACAAAACGACTTGAACTCATTCCCGTCACTGCTGAACTCTGTTATGCCGATCTACACTCCCGCAATGAATTCAGTTCCCATCTGCGTGCCCGGGTGCCTGACTCGTGGCCCCCTGCTCTGCTTCCTCCGGAGACTCTGAAAGAGTTTATTGAACTGCTGACAGCTGAAGGAGGGAGCAGGTTATATGCGTACTACTGGGTAAGAACCGGGATTATATCGGATGACCGGGTTCTTATCGGGAGTGGTGGGTTTGTGCTTGGCCCGGATAGTATTCCCGAGCTCGGATACTCTGTCCTTGAAGAATTTCAGAGGCAGGGGTATGCAACAGAAGCTGTACATGTGATGATTAGTCAGGTCCGAAAAAATCCTGATATTGCCGGCATCAAAGCCTGTACATTCCCTTCTCTTATCGGATCAATCCGCGTTCTTGAAAAGAGCGGGTTCGTTCTGACAGGGAATGGTTCTGAAGAAGGTTCGATAGCCTATTGGCTGAATCTTTAACTTTTTTTAATCTGAACAAACAAAAGAGATGCGAGCATGGACCGAGCGGGAATTGAACCCGCGGCCTCTACCATGCCAAGGTAGCGATCTACCACTGATCTACCGGCCCGCCTTACTAGGTTGTATGAACTTCCATATATATTCTGTCATTTCTCTAAATTGGGTGGTTGCACAGATTCAGAACCCGTCTGCATCATCTGATATGAGTAATGAACACCAATAAATAATGTAGCAACACTCCTGACAGAGTCTGCACGGGGAAACATGCTGGGAATTATTGGTGGAACATCACTTCTTGAGTTCTCATTCGGGGATTTGAATAAAAAAATAGTCCATACTCCGTATGGATCGTCAGAGGTTCTTCTGGGAACTGGTATTGCGCTTCTCCTCAGACACCAGAACAGGTGTGCTCCTCATCAGATCGCGTATCGTGCTCATATGTCAGCCCTTGCCGTTCTTGGAGTGGACCGGATTGTTGCCATAGGTTCAACCGGATCACTCCAGTCCTCTATCCCACCAGGTAGTCTGGTTATTCCTGATGATTACATCTCCCTTTCCGCATCTTCAACCATATTCAACCACTCCATAGGACATGTCAGTCCTGAGTTTTCGCGTGATCTGATCAGCCGTCTTGCTGAAGCAGTGCCCGATGCCCGTATTGGTGGTACCTATATTCAGACCGATGGCCCACGGATAGAGACCGCGGCTGAGATAAGATGGATGGCTGGGATCGCGGATCTCGTTGGTATGACTGTTGCATCAGAAGCAACAATAGCCCGGGAACTTGACATTCCCCTGGCTGCAATCTGTACTGTTGATAACTATGCAAACGGTATAGCAAGTGAAGAGGTCACCTACGATCAGATCGTTGCGAATGCCAGGTTATACAAAGAGCGAACCGGCTCGATGCTTCAGGCTATCATCTCCCGGTGTGCCTGAATATCTGCCCGGCAGTGGTATGATGAAAATAATTCCGGATTGTGAATAAGATAGGTTTTATCCGCTCTGAAACAGACCCTATGATTAGCCGTCAGTCACGAAGGAGGAAGAGAGATTGGCATTAACGTCGATCCTTACAATTGGAGATCCACAACAATTTTCGAGTATAACACGTTTATTCTCGGAAAATGGCGCTAAGGTGGATATCTTCTCAGTGATTGATATCAAGGAGAGTTTTAAGAAGCTCCAGACGACTCACATCGATGTTCTGATATCTGATTTTGATCTCGGGCCACAGAACGGAATTGACTTTATCACCCGGCTGAAAAAGCAGATCCAGTCAAGCCCGATATCCATATTTACTGGTGACCAGGGTCCGGCTATAGCAAAAGAGGCACTCAAGGCTGGCATAGATTACTACTTTCAGAAAAATGGCGATCCTGATCTTGAGAAGGCTCAGTTAAATACCTTTATCAAACAGGTTGTGAAGTGGAAACAGGCCGAAGAGGCACATCAATACGCTGAGACCAACTTTCATACCATAGTCGAGGCGACTGAAGACTCAATATACATGATAGACCGGCATTACCGGTATCTCTATATTAATACACCTCATTTAAAACGCCTCGGCATCTTCGGAGAAGAATATGAGTCCAAGATGTACCGTGATCTCCACTCAGAAGAGGAGAATAAACGGTTTATCAACTCGATGAGCCAGGTCCTGACCCACAGCAATTTTTATCTCGAGGAGTATGAGAAAGAGGGGCGATACTACTACCGTAAGTTCATCCCTATCAAGTATCAGTCCTCTTCACAGGTACTTGCAGTAACCGTTGTCTCTACAGATATCACCGACCGGGTCAGGCTTGAGGACGAGGTATCCAGAAGTGCATCCCTCACCACTGCCACCCTCGAGTCCACATCTGATGGAATTTTTGTGGTTGACCGGGCAGGCAAGGTCATCAATTACAACCAGAAGTTCCTCGACATGTGGTACATCCCTGAGACCGTAATCGAGGAGAAGGATGAGGAGGTGATCCTTGCCTACCTTGAGGACCAGCTTGAAGATCGGAATGCGTTCATCGAACGGGTAAACTGGCTCCGGAATAACCCTGACAAGGATGCATTCGATGTTCTTGAGTTTCGTGATGGCAGGATCTTTGAGAGGCTTACCCTTCCCCAGCGCATCGGGGGGACCATCATCGGGAGGGTGTGGAGTTTCCGCGATGTGACACAGCAGCGTTCCACCCTCTCTGCCCTGCAGGTCACACAGGCGAACTACCGGAGCGTGGTCGAGTCTACCGGTGACTCGATCTACATGGTGGATCTCGATTCATGTTACATCTTCATGAATACATATCACCGCAAGAAACTGGGTGATCTTGCTGACAAGTACCTGGAGCAGCGGATGCGGGTCATGCTTCCACCGGGAGAGGACAAACGGTTTGATGAAGCAGTCAAACGTGTTTCATCATCCAGAAAGATGTTCATGGACGAGATCCATTGGTTTGGTCGTGATTACATCAGGAGGTTCAGCCCGGTCAGGGATGATGATGATGGAGAGGTCAGAGCGATTACCGTTGTGCTCACTGATATTAGTGAACGAAAAGCTGCAGAACAGGAGATTCGTAACTCAGAAGAGCGCCTGAAGATCCTCTTTGACCATGCACCTGAAGCGTACTTCCTCACTGATATTAAGGGAACCTTTGTTGACTCTAACCGTGCCGTGACTGAACTGACCGGTTTTACCAAAGATGATCTTCACGGGCGCAATATCTTCACGATGGGGCTGATCGCCTCGATGCATATCACCAAGACTGCCGTTCTGTTTGCACGCAACGCTCTTGGAAAGGCAACTGGGCCTGAGGAGATGAAGATTCATCGCAAAGATGGATCCACGGTCTATGCCGAGGTCGTAACCTATCCGATAAAGATCCAGGATCAGAGCCTCGTAATGACCATTGCCCGCGATATCACGCTTCGTAAAGAGGCTGAAGAGGCACTCAAAGAGCGTGAAGAGCAGTATCGTCTCCTTGTAAACAATGCAAACGAGATCGTTCTGGTTCTGCGTAGCGGTACCATCATCTTCTCAAATCCAAAGGCATCTTCTGTCTTTAAGCGGAATCGGGAAGAGCTGGCCGGGCATGACCTGGCATCCTGGGTTCATGCTGATGATACCGGAGTCATTCAGAATCTGATCGCAGAAGCGGCCGCGAGTGGGGCAATACATGCAGGGAATGTGATCCGTGTGTATGACAATTCGGGTGAGGTCAGGTGGCTTGAGATCGGTATGGTTGGCATTACCTGGAAGGAAGGGCCTGCACTGTTATTCCTTGGTAATGATGTTACTGATCGGAAGATAGCACAGGATGCCCTGGTGCAGAGCAACAAGAAACTGAACCTGCTCTCAAGTATTACCAGGCATGATGTGCTGAATCAGATCACCATCCTGCTTGCGTATCTGGATCTTCTCAGAAAGAAGAATGCTGATCAGAACCTGGTTCCTTTTATCGAGAAACAGGCTGAAGCGACCCAGGCTATAAGGAGTCAGATCGTCTTCACCAAAGAGTACCAGGATGTCGGGGTGAAGGCCCCGCAGTGGCAGAATGTCGGCGAAAAGATCAGGACAGCGAAAGAACTTCGCAAGTGCGAGTATGTCGGATGGGATGAGAGCCTTGATAGGTTTGAAATATTTGCTGACCCTCTGCTTGAAAAGGTCTTTTCAAATCTTATCTCAAACTCGCTGATGCACGGGGAGCGTGTAGACAGAATCTTCTTCTCCGTTGTTCAGAAGGACGGCGGGGTTGTTCTGGTCTACGAAGACAACGGTATAGGTATCCCCGCAAATGAGAAAAAGAAGATATTTGAGCATGGATATGGTAAAAACACCGGGTTCGGTCTCTTCCTCTCCCGCGAGATCCTGGCGATCACCGGACTTTCGATCACTGAAACAGGCACTCCGGGGTCTGGGGCACGGTTTGAAGTCCAGCTCCCTGCCAATACGTTCAGGCACATCTGACAGGGCAGCCTTGTATGATCTTCAGGTGAACAGCCGGTATCCTCTCTCTTCAAGGGCAGCACGAATAATCCTGAGATGAATTGAACCACGGGTTTCCAGTTCTATCTCAACCCTGGCGTAATCGGCGGGAGTCTGCGGGTCTGTTGTTGTGTGATGGATCTGTAGGATGTTGCCTCCTTCTTTTCCAATAACAGTAAGAAGATCAGCAAGAGAACCCGGATGATCCTGCAATTCTACAAAAAATCTGAATATTCTCCCGTCAAGTGTGAGACCATGACTGATTGTTCTCCCAAACTGATGGGTATCGATGTTTCCACCGCTTATTATCACTGCCACTCTGCTTCCTTTTCTGATCTGGCATTTTCCACTGATTAGTGCTGCCAGCGGAGCAGCACCTGCTCCCTCGGCGATCACCCGTTTTCGTTCCATGAGTGCGAGTACTGCAGTTGCGATCTGGTCTTCATCTACCTCGATCAGAGAATTGACAAGGTCCCGGATCACCGGGTATGCCAGATCCCCAGTTCTGTTCACCCTGATTCCGTCAGCAAGAGTCCATTTTGATGAGACACAGGCCGGCCCTCCTTCACGAAGAGCTTGCGATGCCGACGGACAGTGTACAGCCTGAACACCGATGATAGTGCAGGAAGGTCTGAGTGTTTTGACCGCACAGGCAATACCTGATATAAGTCCACCTCCTCCTACCGGTACAATGATCACATCCACATCTGGGAGGTCCTCGATGATCTCAAGACCTATTGTTCCCTGCCCTGCAATGACATCTGAATCGTTGAATGGGTGCACAAACAGGTGATCGTTTCCTGCTCTCCTGATTCCCTCAACGGCACATTCATCTATAGTTGATCCGGTTATGACAACTTTTGCACCATACCCCCTGGTGGCTTCCTGTTTGGTTAGTGAGGCCCATCCGGGCATAAAGATTGTTGCCTTAACTCCGGCTATCTTTGCTGCTACAGCGACACCCTGGGCGTGATTTCCTGCTGAAGCTGCTATCACTCCTTTGAGATCCGGATTCTTCTCTATGGCACAGAGAATAGCATTCAGGGCCCCCCTGATCTTAAACGATCCTGCAATCTGGAGAGTCTCAAGCTTCATGCTGACCTGTGTGTTGGTCATCTCAGAAAAGGTCGGACTACTGATGAGCGGGGTTCTCAGGATATGGGGTTTGATCCTCACTTGTGCATCCCTGATGGCAGCAAGGGTCAGCATATATCAGGATCTTCTTTTCCAGTAATGAGTCTGACGGCGATCTCTGTCCCCGATTTGATCACCTGATCGGGTCTATCATTCAACGGTTTTTATATTGCATAACCACAAAGATGGATTGAATCATCTGAACCATGGCTCAAATACTTCATTTTGTGGTTGAGGGGGTGCAGGGTGCCCTCCCCCTTGATGAGAGCATGTACCTGGTACGGATGGCAGAACTTGATCCGCCGCCTTCTGGTTCGTCGCTGGTGGCAGGCACTCTGAACCTTCATGGTATCAGGATTCCTGTTTATTCACTTCGGACCCTCTTTGGCCTGCCTGAACGTTATCCCCGCCTGAATGACAGCCTGATTATTGCGAAAACGGGAACATTCAGAGTTGCTCTCTGGGTTGATGAAACATATGTGGTTCAGGAGAGTACAGGTGATGAGATCCTGGCTGAATCACCAGTCTCTTCAGCACAAGGAGTATCGATCTCAAAAGATGCCATACTCATTCATGATCTCCCCCTTTTCCTTGAGTCATGCAGGACTGGAGAGAATGCCATCCCCTCATACCTTTCAGAACATCTGGAGATGTTGAATCACCAGGCAGAAACAGGAGATGAACCTTGTGATTTCGTAGATTCTGAAAAGATCAGGCAGCAGCTTTCAGAGCGGGCAACTGTTCTTGCCAGGCCGGAGGAAGGACCGCCTGAAACCTCATCTATCGAGGTTATAAAATTCAGACTTGTTTATCGTGATTACGCTGCAGAGATGCGGTTTGTGAGGGAGGTTGTTCTCACCCGCGAGATAACCCCGGTTCCGACAGCACCTGATCACATCGTTGGTGTCTGCCCGGTTCGGGGAGAGATCATTCCTCTGGTGGATCTCAGGGTTCTTCTCTCTATCCCTGAAAAGGGTTTGACAGATCTGAATCAGGTTATTGTCCTGACAGATGGTCATATCACGTTTGGCATTCTTGCAGATCAGATCACGGGTATCAGTCTTCTTCCTGTTGAGGAAATTCAGAAGGCAGGCCCTGAATATGCACCTGGTGAGCCTAATTATATCTTCGGTGTGGTCAGTTCTGGTCTGATGGTGATCAATGCAGCCGCAATTCTATCAGATCCAAAGATGATCGTGGATCAGAGCGGGGAGTCAGAACATCCGGTGACGGCCGGGCAGCGTGCATGGTGAATAATGAGTGGTGAGCGAATATTCCGGTTGCCAGTTAGTCTGTGTATCAGAAGTGGAGAATAAGGAGTCCTGTGATGATTCAGTTTTTCAGAGATTTGAAAGTAGGTACTAAGATTCTTGTTATCTGCCTCTTTCTTGCCATAATTCCAACGTTATTACTTGGTGTTGTGGCATATTCCAGTTCAAGCAGCGTTATCAATGAACAGATCGAGACCCTGCTTGAGACACAGGTTCAGGACATGAAAGGGTGGACAAACGATGTCTACAAACTGACCCGCGTCAAGGTGAACAGTGACCTGAATGTTCTGAAGCAGAACTTCTATTCAAAAGGTACTCCCTCCATTGTCGATGGAAATATGACTCTCTCGGATAGGACCGGAAACCGGTACGTGATCAATAATAACTTTGAGATCGTTGACAAGGTGCAGGAACTTGTGGGTGGGGCTGCTACCGTCTTTCAGGTGTATAATGACTCGTACGCAGTCCGCATCTCAACAAATGTCATTGGTACTGACGGGGAGAGAGCAGTTGGAACTCATCTGACCGATAATGTCTATGATGTGGCTGTCAAGAAAGGTGAAACCTATTATGGCAGGCGTGATCTGTTCGGTAAAAACTATGTCACAGCCTATGAGCCGATAAAGGATCTGAACGGCGAGGTTATTGGTGTACTCTTTGCCGGAACTGAAGAGGGTCAGACTCTTGATATCGTCAAGAAAAGTATCAATGAGACGACTGTCGGCAGACACGGGTACATGTATGTTGTCGACGGTTCAGGCAATGTTCTGATACATCCAGCTCTTGCCGGGCAGAATCTTTCTGATATGAGTTATATCCAGGAGATGTTTGGCAAGAAGGAAGGATCCATTGCTCATAACATCAACGGGACGATGGTCTTTGATGCATACACCTACTATGAACCTCTGGACTGGTACATCGTCTCCCGTGCCGATCTTTCTGATTTTTCAGGTCCCATCGATACCCTTCGAAACACCATATTTGCACTTGTAACTGCCTCCATCCTGCTCGGTGCCATCATCGCGTTCATGTTCGGGCGTTCGATCTCATTGCCCCTGCAGCAGGTGGTTGTCATGATCAAGGAACTTCGCAACGGCCATGTCTCAGCCAGGCTTAATATCCAGCGTCAGGATGAGATCGGGATCATGGCTGCCACAATGGATGAGTTTGCTGATGATCTTCAGACCAATGTTGTGGAAACGATCAAGAAGATTGCAACCGGTGAGTACATCTTAGAATTCTCTGAACCGGTTGATGAGAGCGATGAGATCAGACCTGCTCTGAAGATGATGGTTGAGTCCCTTGATCACCTTCACAAAGAGACGATCAAACTCACCAACGTTGCCCGTGCCGGAGATCTCTCGGTACGTGGTGATGAGAATGCGTTCTCAGGCGGGTACCGGATGATCATCGCCGGGTTCAACAAGACTCTTGAGACGATCACCGAACCGGTGAATGAGGCGATGCGCCTTGCCAGGTTCTATGCGTCAGGAGATTTCACAGCCAGGTTTGATGAGACGATCCCGGTGGCCGGTGAGTTTGTTGCGTACCGTGATGCCCTGAACACTATTGGTATCGAACTCTCAAGGCTCATGAAATTGATCACCGAAGAACTGTACGAAGGTGTGTCTGTGCTCTCTTCGGCTTCAAGTGAGATCCTGACCGTTACAACCCAGCTCTCCTCTGCAAGTTATCAGACTGCTGCGACTGTGAATGAGACCTCTGACACTGTGGAGGCTGTCAGAAAGAAGACCGAACTTGCTAACCAGAAGACAAAAGCTGTTTCTGAAAAAGCTCTCCGTGCTATTCAGGTGTCTGGAGAAGGACAACGATCAGTGCAGGAGATCCTTGACGGGATGAATCATATCCAACGGCAGATGGACATGATCGGGATCAATGTCATCAAACTTTCAGAACAGAGCCAGGCTATCGGGGAGATCATAGCCACCGTCACTGAGATCTCTGATCAATCCAACTTCCTTGCTGTGAATGCTTCAATAGAAGCAGCAAAGGCTGGTGAGTTTGGGAAAGGATTTGCTGTGGTTGCACATGAGATCCATAACCTTGCCCAGCAGTCAAAACAGGCGACTGCCAATATCAGAACAATTCTGACCGATATCCAGCGTGGTGTCACGTCAACGGTGGTCTCAACCGAGCGGGGTACAAAAACCGTTGCCGATGCTGCCAGGCTGACAAGTGATGCCAGGGAAGCGATTGAGGTTCTCACTCGTACAAGTGCTGATTCATCACAGGAAGCACTTGAGATTGCAACCTCTATTCAGGACCAGGTGGCCGGGATGGACCAGATATCCCTTGCGATCGAGAAGATCAGGGATGCTGCCCAGAAAAATCTTGAAACCACCAGAAAAGCGGAAAAAACTGCAGAAGATCTGCACGAACTTGGTGTGAGATTAAAGAAGATTACCGAACAGTATCACGTCTGAACCAGGTATGATCAGTTCTGACGAAGAGTTCCATGAGTGGCTGCTTGCTACCTTTCGCGAAGAGGCTGATGAGATCCTCACAGACATTTCCCAGGGTCTCATCAGTCTTGAAAAGGCTGTAATAGAAGATCAGGCTGATCTTATTGAGCAGGTCTTCAGAAAAACCCACAGCCTCAAAGGTGCAGCACGAGCAGTAAACCTCAAAGGAATCGAATCGATCTGTCAGAATATTGAGAATGTATTCTCAGCGCTAAAAAAGGGGGAGATTATATCAGACTCGGATATTTTCGATCTGCTTCAGCGTTCGGTTTCGGTCATGTATGCACTTCTCTCCCCCGGGTCTTCGTCAGATCTGATCTCATCAGAGATCGTATGTGCCCTCCGGGCTGCTGTAACCGAGAAAAAAATCGGAGAGATCTCTTCCACAGATGGCATTCCAGATCAGTCTGGACAGGTTGTCTTCCCTGCAAAAGGAATAGAGGAGGAACGACTATCTTCTGATACCCCTGCTTTATCTGTCTCCGGGGTTTCCTTTTCATCAGCCCATGACTCTCCTGTATCCAACCCCTCTACTTTGCAGGACCATATATCACCGGGTGGGCGCAGTATTCCTGGTCATATTCAGGGCAGTGATACGGTCAGGATCGCTTCACATAAACTGGACCGTCTGATTGCAGGCTCTGATGATCTGCTGACGACTAGATTGTATATTACTCACCGACTGCGGGAACTGGAAGAGATGATGAGTATATTCTCGCTCTGGAGATGGAACCATTCACAGATCGAAGGTGATCTTCACCAGATCCGTGAGTTCACATACGGAGTACAGAAATCATCGCTGCCTCCTGACATCCTTCTCCCTCTTGAGCGTATCATCGGTTTCATAAAATTTGATCATGAGTTCGTCGTCAATCTCCAGCATGACCTATCCCGCCATATCCGTGCGACCGAGGTGGATAGGTCAGCCCTTGAGGTAAGCACAAGCGAGATCTCTGACCTTATTCATGATGCAGTTCTCCTTCCCATTTCAACAATACTGTCTCCATTTTACAAATTTGTCCGCGATTACTCGCATGAGACAGGAAAACAGGTTGAACTGAAGATCGAAGGAGGTGAGATGGAGATGGATCGTCGTATCCTTGAAGCACTGAAACCCGCCCTGATGCATCTGATCCATAACTGCATTGATCACGGGTTTGCTACACCAGATGTCAGGCATGAGAGGGGAAAACCTGATTGCGGTCTCCTCAAGGTGAGGGTCACACCACATTCAGGAAGCAAGGTCAGTATCGAGGTGATTGATGATGGTGCTGGTATAGATCGTGCCATGGTCCGTCAGACAGCGGTTGAGAGAGGGGTCATCACCTCGAGACAGGAACCACATCTGACAGATGAGGAAGCACTCTGGCTTATCTTCAGGTCAGGGCTCTCTACATGTCGTGAAGTCAGTGAACTATCTGGCAGGGGTCTTGGTCTTGCCATTGTGGATGATGTGGTGAGCAGACTCGGGGGAGAAGTGAGAATCTCGTCTGAACCTTTGAAGGGAACAGCGATCACTATCGTCCTGCCTGTCCGTCTCGCCACCCTTAGGGGTGTTGTGATCAGTGCCGGTGGCCAGACCTATGTGATCCCGCTCCAGCAGGTACGGCAGGTCATCAGAGCAGACCCTACTTCATTTCGGTATCAGGGGATGCGGCTGGTTACCAGAATTGATGGAGAGGCTGTACGGGTTGTCATGCTCACCCAGGCGCTTGGGATTCCTGATCCGGGTCCTCGTCTTACCGGTTCTGCCCCGGTTTCTGTTGTTACACTGGAGTATGGTGGCAGACAGATCGCCTGTGTGGTTGATGAGGTTATCCAGGTTCAGGAGATCGTGGTCAGACCGCTCGGCAACCTCCTTATGCGTGTGAAACGGATCACCGGTGCGGTCATACTTGGAGACGGGAAAGTGGCTATGGTCCTTGATCCTATCGAACTGATTCAGGAGGCTTTCACCTCCGGTCGTCCGGTTCAGCGAAGACAGGAGAGTACCCGGGACGGGAGAAGGATTCTCGTCGTCGAGGATTCAGTGACCTCCCGGGCCCTCATGAAACGAATTCTGGAGATGGCCGGGTATCTGGTGCATACCGCGTCTGATGGTGTTGATGCGGTCGCAAAACTTAAGGAGTATGAGTTTGATATGGTCGTATCTGATGTCGATATGCCCCGGATGAGCGGGTTCACTCTCACGGAAAAGATCCGGGCTGATGATCGCTATGCCCGCCTTGCTGTGGTACTTGTCACATCTCTTGACTCTGCAGAGGATCGTGAGCATGGGATGGCGGTGGGTGCAGATGCATATCTGGTAAAGAGCAGTTTTGAGAAGAATTCCTTCCTTACTGTCATCGGTGAACTCATTTCAGGGAAGGAGCACCCTGGTACCGGATAGATAGCATGCAGGAGGGATAGATGGATACGACTGCCACATTACCGAAAAAGATACTGATTGTTGAGGACAACCGGACACAGGCAGAGTATCTCCGGTATATCCTTGCAAAGGAGGGGTATGATATTTCACTGGCATCAAACGGGGTCGAAGCACTCACTCTGATATCGCAGGAACAACCCGATCTGATCCTCACAGACGTTCTTATGCCTGAAATGGACGGGTACACCCTCTGCACTGCAATAAAAACCAACCCTGTGATTGCGGATATCCCGGTCATTCTGGTAACTAACCTCTATGATCCGATCGATGTTATCAAGGGTCTCGCGGCAGGCGCTGATAACTTTATCATCAAACCATTTGATCCAGCCGGGATTAACAGAAGAATTGTAAGTACATATCTGACCAGAAGGGATACTGATCCCGGGAACTGCTCTCTTCCTCTTGATGTCTCCTTTGCTGGTGAGTCACACCAGATTGCAGCAAACCGCAGGCAGGTCCTGAATATTCTCCTCTCAACATATGAGATAGCGGTAAAGAATTACTCCGAACTGCAGGAGACACATGATCAACTGAATTATCTGAATGAGGAACTCCGAAATACTATCCAGGAACTCCAGAAGTCGAATATTGATCTGATCTTCGAGAATTCAGAGCGGAAGAAGGTAGAGACCGCCCTGGCTGGTGCAAATAACAAACTCCAGCTCATGGCAACCATCACCCGCCATGACCTGCTTAACCAGCTGACCTCGCTACAGGGATATCTTGAACTGGCCTATTCTGATCGGGAAGTAAACCCTGAAAATGCCTGGACTTTTGTCAGGAAGGCAATGAAGATCGTCGGCCAGACTGTTGAAACGGTACGGTTTACCGATGAGTACCAACACATAGGAATAAAATCTCCTGTCTGGCAGGATGTTCAGGAACTTGTTGAAAACTCCATGCGCCACACCTCGCTGAATCAGATCAGGATGGAGAACACTATTCCCCATGGCATCAGAATCTTTGCTGATCCGCTTATTGAGAAAGTGTTTGCAAATCTGATACATAACTCGGTGAAGTATGGTACAAAAAACACCTTCATAAGGTTCAGTATTGAAAAACGTGATAACTCGTTCTCCCTCTTTTGCGAGGATGACGGAGTGGGAATTCCTAGCGACGAAAAAGAGAAGATTTTCACATTTCAGTACGGGAAGAACACCGGTCTTGGTCTCTTCCTCTCGCGGGAGATTTTATCCATCACCGGTATCTCCATCTCCGAGATCGGGACCCCCGGAGTAGGGGCGCGGTTTGAGATCTGCTGTCCTGTTGAGGTTATAATGATGGACTCAAAGGGCATTGATCCCTCACCTGCCGAAAACCTCTCGTCCCCCTCTCTGTGAATATCTCTGAAGAGAACATCCAGAGTCCTCTTCAGTCTCTGTCACCTGATCTTCCCTGTACAGTCAAAGTCTATGTGTCCCTGGTAGGGATCAGTCCTGAGCAGACGTACCCTGACCTTCTGTCCTACATACAGTCCTCTGGATCCCTGTACTACCCTTCCTTCAACAGGAGGGCTGAGTATCCGTACATATGTTCCCTTTTCTGAAGCACCGGTAACAAGACCTTCAAACAACTGACCAATTTTTCCCTGAAGTAACACCGCAGCTGCTGCTTTCTGCATAAACCGTTCGACCTTCTTTGATCCTTTCTCCCGACCGGTAAGCCACGCAGTCAGTTCCCGTAGTTCCACATTTGTGTATGGGTTCTTCTGATTATCGAGCACTGACTTGACGATCCGCTGAATGATGAGATCTACATACCGGCGGTTCGGTGCAGTTCCATGGGTATAGTCTGTTACCGCCAATGCGAAATGTCCTATTGGTGGTTCACCCGGAATGAGCGGGACATACTCCCCCGGCCCCATGAGTTTCACTATTGTTAGTGAGAGATCAGGAAACCGTTCTGGGTCTGCCTTTCTGCGTATGATCAGAAATTTTGCAAGTGCCCGTGTGTCAGGTGCTTTGGGCAGTTTTTCCCTGTATTGCGCAGCAGTCATCCGGATTCCCTCCCAATTTTTTGGTGTCCGGACGATACGCTGGATCATCGGCATCGCTGACTTATTAAGAAATGCCACAGTTGTTCCATTCGCTGCCACCATGAACTCCTCGATCAGGCATCTGGCCATGTTCTGATCCTGTACAACCAGATCGAGCACCTCACCCTGACTTACAACTGCGTTTGCTTCAAGGGTGCCGAGATCGAGTGCTCCCTGTTCCCGACGATGCTGCTTGAGTCTCTGGGCTGCTGAGTTCTGCAGTTGGATCTGTTCTTTAAGTCCCGGAACTGATCGAACCGATTCTGGAACGCCGGTTTTTCCCTCAAGCCAGTCGCCAATCTCCTCGTAGATGAGTTTAGCTTTATTGGAAACAACAGCACGGTAGATATTGCCTGGCATGAACGTCCCGTCAGGCATGACTACATACTCGATCACCATGGCAAGGTGATCTGGTCCTGGGAGAAGTGAGGAGATACCCTTCGAAAGAGGATCGGGAAGCATCGGAAATGTCTCGATTCCTGTGTACACTGAGGTTCCGTTGTGTGATGCATGCCGATCGGTATGAGAATCCTTATGTACAAAATAGTCAACATCGGCAATTGCGATTTTAATGAGGATCTCACCGTTTTTACCGGGCTCACAGTACTCGATCTGATCGAGATCCATGGAGTCGGTGTTGTCGATCGATGACCAGAGCAGGGGCCGGAGATCCCGGGTTCCTTGTGGCCAGGGTTCAATACGCTCTTCTGCTAGTAACTGGACTTCTGTCAAAGCCGCTTTTGAGAAATATGGTTCAAACCCGTATTTTACCATTGCATCATATGCAATGCTTTTGAGATCTACCTGGGGATTTTTTTGCATGATGTGATAGTTCCTCTATGTGATCAATGAACAGATACGTCCGAACCGATCTATCTTCGTGCAGTTACTTGAGTCGGTCACGGCTCATGATCTCCGTCTTCAGTCTGGTGAACTCTTCCTTTGTAATATGTCCACGTTCATAAATCAGGATCAGGTTGTCCAGTTCCTTCATCCGGTTTTCCAGGATCTGATCACGTTTTGATTTGGTAGGCTGAGATCCGGTTTTCTCCTCATTCTTTTTCTGTGCAAGACTTGGTGTCACGAGCAGGATAAACAGACCTGCTGCAAGAACCATCCATGCGGTGGGAATGTTAAATCCCGCATTCTGCATCATACCAGATACAATGGGATCCTGATTTCCTCCCATTGAGGCTGATAACCCGCCCCCGAGTGCCATCTGCATCACATACCCGATGCGGGTTCCATTGAGGATGTCATACCCGGCTGCAAGTGCTGCAATCCCTCCACTAACATACAGCAGGAAAAATTTTCGTATATATGTGATGTATACAGACACTCCTGCGAGAAGAAGATAGAGAAATCCGGTGCCGGTTGGTCCATTCAGGTACGTGATCTGTCCCAGAAACGGAACCGCAAAGAACGTGGTTAGCCCTCCTATGAAGAGGCATAGCGATCCTGCATATCCTGCAAGCATGGCAACAGCTTCCAGTGCCGATCCTGCTGCCTCTCCGAGACTCACATCATCTGCCATGGTTTGATACTCTGAAATTTGGTGACGAGATATATCAATCTGCATGAGTCAGACCAATACTATATGTCTGCCAGGGCGTAACCTTGGAGCAGGTTATGCAGTCCATTTATGTTCTCGGCCATCGCCAGCCTGATACCGACAGTATCGCCAGTGCAATTGCGTATGCAAATCTGCTTGCCATGGTCAGAGAAGGATCATATATTGCAGGTCGTTGTGGTGAGATCAATGCAGAGACCCAGTATGTCCTGTATGAAGCAAGTCTCCCGGCACCGGTACTCGTCGAGAGTGTTGAGCCTGTGGTCGGGGACATTCCTTTCCTCTATCCCCAGCGGGCACCAGATGACATGGCTGCTATTGATGTGGCAGCATTGATGGACGAGCACGATGTCAGGAACATCCCGATTGTTGACGCTGATGAGCATCTGCTTGGCCTAGTTAGTGAGCATGGTCTTGCTCGTGCGTATGTCTCTCCCCATGCCAGCCAGCCACTCCGCGTCGGCCCCATCAGCACCGAGACACTTGCCCGTATTCTTCAGGCCGATATTATCCATAGTGCCCATGTGAGCCTCGACGGACAGGTCGCCATCGTGATCGATGCCCTCCACGTATCTCTCTCTCGTCTTGGCTCTGAAGATGTAGCCATCGTCGGTGATAATGAACCAGCCCAACTCGCATTGGTGTCAGCAGGAATCGGGGCGATGATCATCGCTGAAGGTGCTCCTATCGGTGAACGCCTGCATGATGCGGCGAAGTCACGCCAGGTTACACTTCTTAAGACTGATCTTGATGCCTTCAGTGTCGGGAGAATGATTCACCTTTCCCACCCGGCAACTGCTATCATGGGGACAGATGTAGAGATCGTCCACATGGATGACTCTCTCTCTGCTGCAACCCGTGTAGTCACCAATTCACCGTACAGGACTGCGTGTGTGGTTGACGAGGACAATCGTCTGCTTGGTATGATCTCTCGGAACTCCTTTGTTGAAGAGATCCATAAGTCGGTCATATTGGTTGATCACAACGAATTTGCACAGGCCGCAGAGGGCATAGAGGAGGCCGAAGTTCTTGAGATCATCGATCATCACCGGCTTGGAACCATCTCTACGCTACGCCCGATTCAGTTCAGAAATGAAACGGTGGGATCCACATCCACGATCATCACACTCCGGTACATCGAGGAGGGAGTAACTCCTTCGAAAGAGATCGCCACATTGCTACTCGCAGGAATACTTTCAGACACGCTTGTGCTGAAGATGTCAACCACAACTGCCCGTGATCGGGAGGCGGTTGAGTACCTCTCCCGCCTGGCTGCCCGTGACCCCCTTGAATTCGGTAGCACTCTCATTCAGAAAGGGATGGATCTTGATCAGGTTCCCCTTGAAGAATTACTGACCCGGGATGTGAAAGAGTATACTCTCTTCGATAAGGCTGTAATTATCGGGCAGGTTATGACCGCATCAGATCGGTACCATACTTCTCATGACAGTGAGATCAGAGACACCCTCACAATACTAAAACAGAAGACCAGTGCTGATCTCTATATTGTTCTCTTCACCGATGTGATTGGTCAGATCAGTTATCTATATGGAGCCGGCGATGCGGGAGTTCTCGAACGGATCGGGTATGATCATCAGCCTGTTGAACTACCTGGTGTGATGTCACGAAAAAAGGATTTCTTCCCTGTGTTTGGTCAGAAACTTCGGAATGCTCTCTGACCTAACTCTTTTTGTTCTGCAGTCATTTCATGCCCGTTTGTCTTTATAGTTGAGTGCTGCTCTGATCAATCCGACTGTCATGTCGTCAGAAAAATATGCATGGGTATATGAGCCCATACAGTTCTCGACGAAGATACCATCCCGACCATCCATAATTCCTGTACCCCGGGAAAGGGTTATTGCAAATCTGGCGTCCTGATCGGGGTCAAGCCGGGAGTAGTGGAATTCGTGTCCTCTGATCGGTGTTCCTGCAGGGGCTACCGATGGCCCCCCTATTGATTCGCCGATGGTATATCCGAGAGCCTGGAACCGTTTCTCCATGAATGCTTCTACTGGAAGAACACCAGCCCATCGGGCCGATCCGGCATCTGTGTTCACCCCCCTGCCAAGGTACATGAGCCCGCCACATTCAGCATAGATGGGCATTCCATCCTCTGCAGCGGCACGGATCTGATTCCTGCATGGCCCTGACTCAAGGGCAGGAGCATGCAGTTCGGGATATCCACCGCCGAGATAGATCAGGTCTGCCTCCGGGAGATCATCACTCATCGGGCTGAAAAAGATCAATTCTGCTCCAAACCTCTTCAGCTTGTCCAGATTATCCTGGTAGTAAAAACAGAATGCAGGATCGCTGGCTACCGCGATGTGGACAGATCCGGTATGTACACTCCCGTTGTCTTCGGTTTTTAATAGCGGTGTAGCAGTTCTGGCAATGGTAATTAGTCGTGAAACATCTGCGTGCTCTTCCAGCATGCTGGCAAGGCCTTCCGGGACATGGAGTTCCTCCCCCATCACAAGTCCGAGGTGTCTGCTTCCGATCTCGAGATCCCTTGTGACCGGGATATATCCCAACTGTTCGACACTTTTTCTTGCCTGAAGGATGGTCTTGTGTCGGGGACTTCCGACCATATTCAGGATCACACCAGAGACGATAACATCAGGATCATGCCTGCTGAATCCCTCCGCCATGGCGTGCACGCTTCCTGACATTCCCTTCACTGGTATGACCAGGATTACAGGAGCATGGAGAAGACGGGCTATGTGGGCGGTGCTTCCTTCCGTAGTTCCATCAAGCCCGTCAAACATCCCCATCACACCCTCAATGACTGCGATGTCTGCTCCTTTGCAGGTGTTGATGAATGTCTCCCTGACTGTCTGTTCTCCCATCATCACAGGGTCGAGGTTTCGTGAAATGCGGCCGCAGATTCGGGTGTGATGGCTGGGATCAATAAAATCAGGACCAACTTTGAATGGCTGCACAACGAACCCGCGTTTTACAAGCGCAGCCATCAGTCCTCGTGCAATTGTGGTTTTTCCACAGTTGCTGTGGATTCCTGCTATAACAAGCCTGGGAATTGATACTGTTCCGACTTCTTCATTCATCGATATCAGAAGAAGTCTGAAAGGGTGGTCCGTGTTGGATCCATATCTGTCCAGGTCCACCCGATTGGCTCCAGGATTCGTGAGATTGGCTGTTTGATAGTTTTGTCAAGCATGAGTTCCCGATCGACCACGAATTCAGGGGGGACCTGGTCTCCGTACTCAAAGCAGACGACATCAGTCTTTGGATATTTGCCAGTAACAGCCTTGATGTAGAGACGCTTCGGTTTGCTTCCTTTACCGAAGTTCATCCCAAGGTTATCATTTGCGTACTTGGCACCACGGATCTGAGCGTCAGCGATATCGTAATCGGCCAGTCCTTTCCCGATCCCTCCGGGTATTCCTATCTCATCTAACGGGTACTCGCCGGAACGGTATTTTTTGATGACCGCTCCCAGATATTGCTTGATCTCGGGAAGTTCTGCACCTTTCAGGATCCGGTTCATCACCTCTTTCATCACTTCTCTTGTGAGAAGTGGAGAGTCTGATCGCTTTGCTTCAAACCCGACCATGTCGATCTCATCCACATCCTTCCCTTCTTTCCAGATGAGATTTCCTGCGTACCGTTTCTTTTTTCCTCCCTGGAAGAATCTGCGGTATACCTTCTCGAACTTGATTGAGAAGAAGTGATGATCAGCATGAAGTGCAGTTTTGGCAAACTTGTCATAACTTCCGTTTAGTTCCTTCTCGATCTCCCTCGCGATACGGATGGTCTGTTCAAGGTCCCCGGTTGGGAGTTGGACCATACAGGAATCTGTGTCTCCATAGATGACCGAGTATCCTTTACCCTCAATGATCGATCTGGTATGTTCAATGATGGCTCTGCCAACTGAGGTGACTGCAGCACCGATCTCTCTGTCATACAGTCTGAACCGGGAGTATCCACTCACCCCGTAGTATGTGTTCATGATCACTTTGATCACGTTCTGCTGCATGTCGTAGAGATGATAATCCTGAGAGCCGAACTCGTACAAATTCCTGGTGTTCTTCTTCTCATCGCGTTCTTTCAGCAGTTCACTGATGATACTTCTTGTCAGTCCATCAGGCTCTGCTTTGAATCGTATTCCGTTCGGAGCGATAAGTTCTCCATTTGGATCCTTCGTCTCAGGGGAAGCGTTGATGGTCATCATAGCCATCGGGTACAGCGATTTGAGATCAAGGACCACGACATTCTCTTTCAGACCGTGGCTTGGATCAAAAACAGTCGCACCTTCGAACTCATCTCCGGCTGCATATCCTTTTGATGGAAGGATAAACTTGCCAAATGCCTTACGAAGGATGTAAATGTCTATGACATTCGATGAGTTCAGGGTGCGGTCAAGCGGACAGCCGACATACCTGGAGATCTCCTTATAGAACTCAATGATGCTGTTTTTCCTGTTGATCTTGACACAGAGTTCTACATCCTTGTAGTTATACTCAATGAGCTGGGCAGGACTATCTTTCCAGAATGATGTTGTCATTCCCGGTGAGTAGTGGAATGCCTTTACATCACCTACTTCGCGTTCACCAACTGCATCCAGTCGGTATGAATCGAGTTTTGAACTCTGCATCTTTTTATATGCTGCAAGAAGATCAAACTCAATTCTTCCCCTTATGGTACTCCGTTCAGATGGGCCCTTGAGCCGTGCCAGGATATCAGTCGGGAGGTTGAGTTTTTTGATCCTTCCAAGAATGAAAGGAAGATCGAAATCGATGAAGTTCCATCCGGTCAGTAGATCCGGATTTTTTTCATTGATATAAACTGCAAACCCGGAGAGCAGTTCCTTTTCGGTTGCATATATCAGCACTTCATGGCAGGATCTGTTGAAACACCCGCTCTCCAGCGGGCCTGAAGAATGGATGAGTTCTGGTGTTATTGTCAGCGACGGGTTCTGCAGGATGAATGTTTTATAGGTATCATCAAAAGAGTCCCACGCAGTGATACAGATAATTGCATCACGTTCGGGGTCAGGAAGTCCACCCTTGTCATCCTGACATTCGATGTCAAGTATGCAACTCCGGGTTGGGGCTTTTACATCGTCCGGGATCACCTGTTCATACGGTACCTGATACTGATCTCTTGGGATTTTTACTCCTGCAGTGATTCCCCGGTCGATCATAAAACGGGTAGCAAATGGAATGTCTGCTTCAAAGTGGGTATAATCCGTTCGCACATCCCTGACATCTGTGGGTCGCTGGGTGTACATCCGGCGAACTTCTTCCCGGTGGATTGACCAGTATGGCGTCTCCTCCACGCTGATGACCTGCAATGGCAGCGGTATTTTCGAGAGCTGATCAGCCTTGACATAGAGGTATGGTCTGAACCCGGTGATCATGATCTCACAGGCATTTCCGTCGGTCTCCCTTCCGTAGAGATGGATAACCGGACCGACAGGTCCGTTTGAGTACTCGACCTGATTCACCCCGAGTAGTATTTCGTTGCCTTCATCTGGTTTGCCGGAGGTAAAATCATTAAAGTTCTGGTTTATGGAGGTGTGATTCCTAGTCATATTATCCGGGTTTATCTTTCCTCTCTGCCAAGTGCCTTGCAGAGGCCTGAAACAAATGCTCCTGCTGCCTGTATATGGGCTTGTTCCCATGTGTCGAGGGCCCACTCCTCAATTTTGCAAATGCCTTCCCTCCCAATTACTGCTGGTACACCCAGAGAACAGCCTATTATGCCGTATTCACCATCCAGAACACAGGAGCAGGGTATACAGATCCTGGCATCAGATAGGATTATCCTGACCAGTTCAGATATGTGCCATGCCGGACCAAACTCGGTTGCTCCCTTTCCTTTGATGATCTCCATGCTTGATCCCCTGAGGGTGTTGAGAATTTCTTCACGTTTCAGTTCAGACACTGAAGTTTCCAGCCTGCTAAAGATCGGAACCTGATGTTCACCATGTTCTCCAAGTACGATGCCAGGACCTGCTATCCCCTGCAGCCTGAGTTCGTAGAAGAATCGGCCCGTATCAAGTTGACCACCAAATCCGATAATTCGGTTTTTTGGAATCCCTGTAAGGGTATGTAGATGCCAGGTGATGATATCCATCGGGTTGGTTACTACGATTAGAATTCCTGAAAACCCCTTCAGGTATCGTGCACAACTCTCGGCTGCAGGGAGGTTTGTATGCAGAAGGTCTGCCCGTGTTTTGACAGTGGGATTTCGTGGCAAGCCTGCAGTGCAGATGACAACATCGCAGGTATGCATCTCTTCCGGGTCTGTAGAGATCTCAATCTCCCTTCCGGTATGCAGAATGTCAAGCCTCTGTGCCTCCTGGAGGTCGTGATTCCTGTCAAATATCACCAGCCGGCTGACCAGGCCACGGGCATTGAGAAGGTTTGCTACTCCTCCTCCGATCGTTCCTGCTCCGAAAATGGCGAGGCTTGTCATGCCATACTCTTACGTATGGCGAATACATAACTACCATCATATTGATCTCTCTGATGATGATTCGACTTCAGAGCGGTCCGGTTGAGGTTGGGGGGGTTGCCCTGCGCAACCATCTCATCCTTGCCGCTGGTGTGCTTGGTACCTGTGGCTCATCACTCGCGCGTATGCTCCGCGAGGGAGCGGGGGCAGTGGTCTCCAAGTCCATCGGTCCTGAACCACGCTTCGGCCACGCAGGTCCGTGTCTTGTGGTTCTAGAGGACGGAGTTCTTAATGCAATGGGGCTTCCTAACCCGTCAAGCGAGTTCATAGGGGAACTGGAACCCCTGAAGGACGAGCCTGTTATTGTAAGCATATTTGGAGGGAACCCGGATGAGTTCGGTGAAGTTGCATCATGGTTTGCTGATTCTGCGGTTGCTTTTGAACTGAATGTCAGTTGCCCCCATGCCTCCGGTTACGGCGCACAGATTGGAACCAATCCGGATCTGGTAAAGGCTTGCACTGCCGCAGTTGCCAGGTTGAACAAACCAGTCTGGGTGAAGCTCACTCCTAATGTAACAGATATCACCGCGATTGGAAAGGCAGCAGAAGACGGGGGGGCCGATGCTGTCGTGGCGATAAATACGGTCAAGGCGATGCGTATCTCAACCGAAGTCAGACGCCCGGTACTTGGCAATAGATTCGGCGGACTTTCCGGGAGAGCGATATTCCCCATCGCTGTCAGGTGCGTGTACGAGTTGTACGAGTCATGTAAGATCCCGGTGATCGGGTGCGGTGGCATCTCGTCTTCAGAAGATGTGCTTGAGATGATGATGGCTGGTGCATCTGCGGTGGAGATTGGCTCTGCATTACGGGGAAACCCAGGGCTGTTTAGAGAAATTTCTGCAAATCTGTATAGTGAAGATGGTTTATCCCCTGGTGAGATTGTGGGGTGTGCACATGAGTGATAATCTTCCGATCATGACACCAGTAACCAGGGTTATTCAGGAGACACCATCTGTCAAAACAATCTTTTTTGAAGAGGAATTTGATGCAAGGCCGGGTCAGTTTGTGATGGTCTGGATTCCGGGGGTTGATGAGATCCCGATGGCACTCTCTGCACCTGATGCTATTACGGTCCAGGAGGTAGGTGATGCAACCCGGGCACTGGGGATGGTAAAGCCCGGTGACCTGATCGGTATACGCGGGCCATTCGGAAATGGATTCTCACCTGAAGGTAGAATTCTGGCTATTGCCGGAGGATTGGGGGCCGCCCCCCTCCTGCCTCTTGCAAAACAGCATCTCGGGATAACATTTCTACTTGGGGCAAGATCTGCTTCAGATCTTCTCTATACCAATATTTTGTCCACATGCTCAAATCTTATGATCTCTACCGATGACGGATCAGCAGGGTATCACGGGTATGTGGCAGGTTTTTTGCGCGATATGGATCTCTCATTGTACGATTCAATCTGCGTATGTGGTCCGGAACTTATGATGAAATCTGTTCTTGAGATACTAGATGCGAAAGGAATCTCACAAAAAGGACAGTTCAGTCTCCACAGGTACATGAAATGCGGTGTGGGGTTGTGTGGCTCATGCTGTATGGATCCTGATGGATTGTGTGTCTGCAGAGATGGTCCGGTATTCCGGGGTGATATTCTTCTCATGAGTGAACTGGGAAGGTATCACCGGGATGCCAGTGGGAGGAGATGTTAATCTTCTGAATTGTCAGGATGCGTGGATCTTTCTTCTCTTTTCAACTCTTGATGACAATTTGTCATTACTAACCAAATTGTTTAAATAATATCTCTTTCTCAAAAAATCATCCGTATCCTTAGTTATTTCGGCCCTTTCGAATGAGAAACCTTATACGCTCTTTGATACAACAAAAGTACGTAATCCACGATGTGGGATATGGCAGAATCTACACTGCGCTGACACGCTATGTATGCTGGTACTCCTAACATCAACAAACTGCCATATTCTGCATCGTGGTCTTTTTTTCTTTTAATCTTATACATTCAGATCTCACTGGAGTTTTTTGTCTTTGCTGATTCATTTCACCTTCGGCAGTTTGGATTGCCTAATGCGCTTTCTGGTGAAGTTTATCCAAAAATGAAAATACGAAGTATTTACTCAATCCAAAACTGTTGTTTAATTTGCCTTTGTTCCATTGTTTTGGTAATCTTTATATGGATCCGGGATCCACTATTGTATCCCACGCTCATCACGAACGTGGCATACGGCTCAAACGTTGTTGTTTGGGGGTGAATGCCTGGAAAGGTATATAAGCCTTCGAACACAACGTTAGAGGCCGTTTAGATGGGAGCCCGAACTGTGAACAGCGATGTTGCAACGGGTTCGACATAGGAATACTGATGGTGTGGACATCTGTCCGCACCCGCCAATAGTCCGAGCAAGTGTGCGTTGCGAAAAGTAACCAAACAAATTCTGGTTGATCCTGCCAGAGGCCACTGCTATCGGGGTTTGACTAAGCCATGCGAGTCGAGAGGTGCAAGACCTCGGCGAACTGCTCAGTAACACGTGGACAATCTGCCCTGAAGAAGAGAATAATCCCGGGAAACTGGGGGTAATGCTCTATAGTCCGGGAGAACTGGAATGTTCTCCGGATGAAAGATCCGTCGCTTCAGGATGAGTCTGCGGCCGATTAGGTAGTTGTTGGGGTAAAAGCCCAACAAGCCTGTCATCGGTACGGGTTGTGGGAGCAAGAGCCCGGAGATGGATTCTGAGACACGAATCCAGGCCCTACGGGGCGCAGCAGGCGCGAAAACTTTACAATGCGGGCAACCGTGATAAGGAAACCCCGAGTGCCATCACAGGGTGGCTGTCCACCAGTGTAAACAACTGGTGAAGAAAGGGCCGGGCAAGACCGGTGCCAGCCGCCGCGGTAATACCGGCGGCTCGAGTGGTGGCCGCTTTTACTGGGCTTAAAGGGTCCGTAGCTGGATCTGTGTGTCCCTTGAGAAATCCATCGGCTTAACTGATGGGCGTTCAGGGGAAACTGCAGTTCTAGGGACCGGGAGAGGTGAGAGGTACTGCCGGGGTAGGAGTGAAATCCTGTAATCCCGGTGGGACGACCTATGGCGAAGGCATCTCACCAGAACGGCTCCGACAGTGAGGGACGAAAGCTGGGGGAGCAAACCGGATTAGATACCCGGGTAGTCCCAGCTGTAAACGATGCGCATTAGGTGTGTCAGTGACCACGTGTCACTGAGGTGCCGAAGGGAAACCGTGAAATGCGCCGCCTGGGGAGTACGGTCGCAAGGCTGAAACTTAAAGGAATTGGCGGGGGAGCACCACAACGGGTGGAGCCTGCGGTTTAATCGGACTCAACGCCGGAAATCTCACCGGATAAGACAGCTGAATGATAGTCGGGATGAAGACTCTACTTGACTAGCTGAGAGGAGGTGCATGGCCGTCGTCAGTTCGTACTGTGAAGCATCCTGTTTAGTCAGGCAACGAGCGAGACCCACGCCAACAATTGCCAGCTTGACCTTCGGGTCGATGGGGACATCGTTGGGACCGCCTCTGCTAAAGGGGAGGAAGGAATGGGCAACGGTAGGTCAGCATGCCCCGAATTATCCGGGCTACACGCGGGCTACAATGGTTGGGACAATGGGTTCCGACACCGAAAGGTGAAGGCAATCTCCTAAACCCAGTCTAAGTTCGGATTGCGGGTTGTAACTCACCCGCATGAAGCTGGAATCCGTAGTAATCGCGTTTCACCATAGCGCGGTGAATATGTCCCTGCTCCTTGCACACACCGCCCGTCAAACCACCCGAGTGAGGTCTTGATGAGGCGACGCCAAATGGCGCTGTCGAATCTGGGTTTCGCAAGGGGGGTTAAGTCGTAACAAGGTAGCCGTAGGGGAATCTGCGGCTGGATCACCTCCTAACGATTTATAAGCGGTATTATTGCAACGGGTGCCGGACAGACCATAAAACCATCAGTATTCCAAATAAAATGGTGGGCTCGTAGCTCAGTTGGAAGAGCGCGGCGTTTGCAACGCCGAGGCCTGGGGTTCAAATCCCCACGGGTCCACTGCCAGTGCACCAGGTGATGCAAATCGTCGGGGAAGGGCTTGAGACCCCGTGAAATCGGGGCGATGATAGGCCGTGTATAGGAATTGCTGCGTTTAGGACGTTAAATGGGTTTGACGGAACTGGACGAGCTTTATACCTGTCAGTGGATGGCTCGGTTTGGGAGCCGACGAAGGGCGTGCCAAGCTGCGATAAGCCCCGGGTAGGCGCATGGAGCCTATGAACCGGGGATTCCCTAATGGGCCATCCTGATACGTTACGTATCAATCCTGTATAGGATGGGGAACGCCCCGAATTGAAACATCTTAGTAGGGGCAGGAGAAGAAACCAAACGGGATGTCGTTATTAGAGGCGATCGAAAGCGACAGAGTTCAAACTGAATCCTTCGGGAGATGTGGTGTTGATAGGCCCGCCGTATGGGACATATTTCCAGAACAGAAGTTGTCTGGAACGGCATACTACAGAGGGTGACAGTCCCGTATGTGTATGGAAATGTGCTCTGGCGGAGTCCTGAGTAACGTGGGTCGGAATTCCCGCGTGAATCCGGGGGTCACTAACCTCCAAAACTAAATACTCCCCAAAACCGATAGCGTAATAGTAGCGTGAGCGAAAGCTGAAAAGCAACCCTAGAAAGGTGTTGAAAAGTGCCTGAAACTGACAGGTGATAGCGTGTTATGGCGCGAAAGGATCTTTCAAGCGAAGGAATCCGCAGTGATGCGGTAGTACGGGTTTGAATGCCGGTGTCATAACGTACGTTTTGAAGAACGGGCCAAAGAGTTTATTCTGCTGGCGAAGGTTAATTCTTAAAAGGAAGGAACCGAAGGGAAACCAACAAGTCCGTAGCCGCAAGGTGTGGGACGGCGTATTAATAATGCGCGGAGTCAACAGGATAAGACCCGAAGCCTGGCGATCTATGCGTGGGCAGATTGAAGCGTGCCGAAAGGTGCGTGGAGGATCGCAAGCGGTTTTGATATGCAAATCATTCGCGTGACCTGCGTATAGGAGTGAAAGATTAATCGAGCCAGGCATCCGCTGGTTCCTCTCGAAACATGCCGTAGCATGACCTGACCGGAGATCGACAGTGAGGTAGAGCACTGATTGGGGAAGTGGGTGACGAAAGTCGTCCCTCTCCTGTCAAACTCCAAATTCCCTGTCATCTAAGATGGTCGGAAGTCCGCATTACGGGGTAAGCTTGTAATGCGTAAGGGAGACAACCCAGACCGTGGTTAATGTCCCTCAGTGCAGGCTCAGTGTAAACACTGAAAGTGGTCCTGGGTCAAAGACAACTGGAAGGTGAGCTTAGAAGCAGCTACCCTTTAAAAAGTGCGTAACAGCTTACCAGTCAAGATTCAGGGCGCTGAAAATGGACGGGGCTTAAGCCTGCCACAGATACCACGGACCATACGTAAGTATGATGGCGTAGAGAGGCGTTCTGCATGGGCGGAAGCAGGGTCGTAAGGTCCTGTGGACCGTGTAGAAATGAAAATTTTGGCAGTAGTAGAAGCTTAAGTATGGTGAGAATCCATACCGCCGCAGGGGCCAGGTTTCCTCGACAATGTTCGTCAGTCGAGGGTTAGTCGGTCCTAAGTTGCACCGTAACTCGAGTGTAGCGAAAGGGAAACAGGTTAATATTCCTGTACCTGCTCCAGACAATCCTGACGCTTCCGGATATGCTCAGCGGGACTGTCGTCCCGTCTAAGCGGTATATGCGACTCGGAGTACCGTAATGGTGAGAAGGTTGCTAACCCGTTATGGGGTAACAGAGCAAATTCCAGGAGCCCGTGAAAAGGGTGGATGCAGTCCGTACCAAGAACTGACACAGGTGCCCCTCGCTGAGAAGGCGAAGGCGTGTCGGAATTAATCGTGTTAAGGGAACTCGGCAAATTAGCCCTGTAACTTCGGGATAAGGGGTGCCTGCCCAGAGATTGGGCAGGTCGCAGTGACAAGGGCGCTCCGACTGTCTAATAACAACATAGCAGACTGCAACTCCGAAAGGACTAGTATAGTCTGTGATTCCTGCCCAGTGCGAGTATCTGAACACCGGGTTCAACCGGACGAAGGACTCGTAAACGGCGGGGGTAACTATGACCCTCTTAAGGTAGCGTAGTACCTTGTCGCTTAATTGGCGACTTGCATGAATGGAATAACGAGAGCGCTACTGTCCCTAACACGAATCCGTTGAACCTTTTGTACTAGTGCAGAGACTAGTGACTCCTTATGGGAAGTGAAGACCCCGTGGAGCTTTACTGCAGCCTGTCGTTGGATTACGGTATTACCTGCGCAGGGTAGATGGGAGGCGTCGATCCAACTCTTGTGGGAGTTGGTTAGCCAACGATGAGACACCATCCTGGTTTTATTGTAATTCTAACTGAATTGTTTCAGGACATCGATAGGTAGGCAGTTTGGGTGGGGCGCCACACCCTCGAAAAAATATCAAGGGTGCCCTAAGGTCAACTCAAGCGGGTCAGAAACCCGCTGGAGAGTGTCAAGAGCATAAGTTGGCCTGACGCGATTGCGCATAGCAAGCAATCGCGAGAGGAAACTCGGGTCTAACGAACCAATACGCCCTTTTGGTGAGGGCTATTGACTACAGAAAAGCTACCCCGGGGATAACAGAGTCGTCGCCGGCAAGAGCACATATCGACCCGGCGGCTTGCTACCTCGATGTCGGTTCTTTCCATCCTGGCTGTGCAGCAGCAGCCAAGGGTGAGGTTGTTCGCCTATTAAAGGGGATCGTGAGCTGGGTTTAGACCGTCGTGAGACAGGTCGGTTACTATCTATAAGGAGTGTCAGAAGTCTGAAGGGAAGAATGAAATAGTACGAGAGGAACTTTCATTCGGCGCCTCTGGTCGATCGGTTGTCTGACAAGGCACTGCCGAGCAGCTACGCGCCAAGAGATAAAAGCTGAAAGCATCTAAGCTTGAAACTTACCCCAAAAAGAGACTTCAACAAGACCCGGATAGAAGATCCGGTTGATAGGATCGGGATGTACGCACGAAGGCAACGACGTGTTCAGTCCGCGATTACTAACAGTCTTATTCTTCCAGTTCTTCAAACCCAGACGAAATTCTAAACGCAGCACATTCCAATACATAGTCTTGACTAACTCAAGCTAGGCCAAGGTGGCGGAGCGGCCACGCGGTTGACTGCAGATCAACTATACTCCGGTTCAAATCCGGACCTTGGCTCTCAATAGCGGCCAAAGCAGGTGTGTCACACCCGGTCTCTTTCCGAACCCGGAAGTTAAGACACCTCACGTAGGGGCCAGTACTGAGGTACGCGAGTCCTCGGGAGAACCCTTACGCTGCTATTGTTCTAAAAATCGTAAACTCTATTGTATAGTCTTTGTAACATTCGGTTACATATGTTGGTTCAATCCAACAGGGGCTCTCAATAGCGGCCAAAGCAGGTGTGCTACACCCGGTCTCTTTCCGAACCCGGAAGTTAAGACACCTCACGTAGGGGCCAGTACTGAGGTACGCGAGTCCTCGGGAGAACCCTTACGCTGCTATTGTTCTAAAAATCGTAAACTCTATTGTATAGTCTTTGTAACATTCGGTTACATATGTTGGTTCAATCCAACAGGGGCTCTCAATAGCGGCCAAAGCAGGTGTGCTACACCCGGTCTCTTTCCGAACCCGGAAGTTAAGACACCTCACGTAGGGGCCAGTACTGAGGTACGCGAGTCCTCGGGAGAACCCTTACGCTGCTATTGTTCTAAAAATCGTAAACTCTATTGTATAGTCTTTGTAACATTCGGTTACATATGTTGGTTCAATCCAACAGGGGCTTTCAATAGCGGCCAAAGCAGGTGTGCTACACCCGGTCTCTTTCCGAACTCGGAAGTTAAGACACCTCACGTAGGGGCCAGTACTGAGGTACGCGAGTCCTCGGGAGAACCCTTACGCTGCTATTGTTCTAAAAAATCGTAAACTCTATTGTACAGTCTTTGTAACATTCGGTTACAGATGTTGGTTCAGTCCAACAGAGGCTCTCAATAGCGGCCAAAGCAGGTGTGTCACACCCGGTCTCTTTCCGAACCCGGAAGTTAAGACACCTCACGTAAGAGCCAGTACTGAGGTACGCGAGTCCTCGGGAGAACCCTTACGCTGCTATTGTTCTAAAAATCGTAAATTCTATTGTACAGTCTTTGTAACATTCGGTTATACACGTTGGTTCAACCCGATAGAAATTTTTATTACTCTCTCTGCATTCGTAGTGAAATCTGCCTAAAAAATTGAATCGTTACTATATATCTGATTAATTAGTGCTCTCACTTACAGTATATCCCTCTTTGATCCCTGGCTTCAAGCTGTTAATAGATATTTCATATTGTTTACCCGTTTTAAACATTCCATCAACCATCCCACTGATTGTACTGGTTCCACCCCGAAGCCTTTCACAGGTAGGATCAGCATAACATGTTGTCAAATCAATTGAGGGATCTGATAAAACAACTTCAAGTACAAGTTCGTCTCTACCTGTAGTTCCCCCTGAAGTTGGAAGTGATATGTATGTGCAGGAATTTTCGTTACATGGTGTCCAGACCAACTCTTGTGCATCCCGGATAAATTGCGTGCTTAAAACCTGTCGAGAGTTTCCGTCCTTGTAATTTTCCCCAAATTTCATCAGAGAAACATGGTCGATATTCTTTCCATCTGTATCGGTTAATTTGAAAATAACAACCTGTGGGATGGGAGTCTCTGCCTGCTCATCTCCGTACACTGCTGTAATCTGAAAGATAATACACCCAATTATTATGAGAAGAAATGTTATCGTTGTAATCTTCCGGTTAGATCCCATATGATATGATTCTTCTATAATTCTATAAAAGGAAGGTGCTCATGTATTGTTGTTCCACCAATACAATTATTTAGAGACTCTCTGATGGGAAAAAAGCCTGGTTTAATATTTTTTCAGGATTATTATTTAAATAATCCTTCAATTGACAGATCCATAACAATGAACCATGTTGTTGAATATTTTACTCACCGGTTTAGATTAGTTTATTCCTCGCGATGTATACCGATTACTGGTAACGACGTGAATATCTTTGGATATTCTGTTAAGAGATGTAAGTATGAGCAAAAAATCGAATATGTGGATTATTGCACTGGCCTGCATTGTGCTCAGTGTTTTCGTAGCATGTGCTGCTGCTGAAGAAGCTCCTCAAGCACCCCCAGCAGGAGGCGGACCCGGGGGAGATATGAGTGGTCTTCTGAAGAACCTTACTGAAAAGGGTTTCGATGTTTCGGAAATTCAGGCAGCAATGGACAAGGGTGACAAGGATGCGGCCAAGGCCCTTCTTGACAAGTTCTTCGAAGCACATCCTGATGCAAAGCCACAGATGCAACCTATGGATGCTGATCACCTGAAAAAGATCGTCGATGAACTTGCTTCAAAGGGCAGCGATGTATCGCAGATAAAGGCTGCATTGGACAGTGGAGACACTACTAGTGCACAAAAACTCCTTGATGAATTTTTCAAAGCACACCCTGATGCCCGTCCGACTCCTCCAACTGATGGTCAGAAGCCTGCACAGTAAATATCTTCTGATACATCAGAATCTTATTTTTATTATTGTCTGCCCGGATATTGGATACCAGTCTGGGGAGAGCAATCCAATCACCTTTTAATATCCAAATCATAATTGGTCTTCTATGATAGATCCCATGATGATATGGATGCCTGAATATCATCCTACTTGGTTGCAGAAAGTATTAGTTATGACAATACAAGGATACTCTTAGGTCCGTGGGGTTGAATATGTTTTTGCGAAACAAAAATCAGAAAATATTAAGTGGATCGGCAAAATCGATTCAGAAATCTGTTGGGTCATCAAGATTATCTACACATATCCAGTGTTATGTATTTGGATTCTTATTGATTCTTTTAATTGCAGGTTCTCAATGTTGCCTGGCTATTGCGACAAATGAGACAATTGATGCAGCTGGGAAGGTGACAGTGACTGATGCAGTTATTGAACCTTCAGTTCTGATGACCGGGGACATAGGTCTTCTTACTGTGACGGTTGAAAACACCGGTACAAGTAATGTAATCATCAGCGATGGCCGCTTAATTTCAAAGGAATTAACTGTCCTGAATCCGGAGACTTACCAGAGTACCCGGACAATTGGTGCGGGAACTAAGATGCAGTTCTCATTCTCAATTGTAGCAAACCAGCCTGAGAACATATATTATCCAGCGTTTTATCTGAATTATCAGGATGCAGGAAGTCTGCGATATAATATACCTGTCAGGGTTGAAACACCAGAATTAGAACTCTTCGTGTCAGGGATCCCCCAGAACTATGCAAAAGGGGTTAAGAGTTCAATAACCCTGCATGTCGGAAATGCGAAAAGCGTGAACATGACGGGTATATCCATTATCCCTGCAGGTGATGGAATCCAGTGCAACCAGACATCATTCTTCATCGGTGATCTCTATCCACACTCCGAAAAATCAGTTCTCTTTGATATTACTCCATCAGATTCTTCCAATCTGAATTTTAATGTCACATACTCATGTGGGATGAACTCACATCAGACTTCATATTCTGTACCAATAACGCTTGGAACTGATAAACTCGCAGCAGAACCACTGATCAACAACATTGAAGTTGCTACCGAATCTGGTCAGACAACACTATCTGGTGATGTATCAAATGCCGGAATATCTGATGCTTACGGAGTAGTTGTTGCATTGGAGAGTGCTGCCGGAGAAAATGGCAATCCAAATGAAAAATATGCCATTGGTACCATCAGTGCTGGTGACTACGAGAGTTTTGATCTAAAGATCCCATCTGGTTCAAAAATCGTCCCGGTAGTAATCCAGTTTAAGGATGCGTCAGGGAATCAGTTCTCTAAATCTCTCTCACTTGATATGGAGAAGATCTCTGGTGGTACTCAGGGATCTGCTGTTAGTGGAACAGGAATGCCTGAAGGGGGAGGTCCGCCTGGATCAGGAGGAGCACCCTCTGCAACCCAGTCCGGCAGTTCATCTGGTAGCAAAAGTACCGGTTCTTCTACATCACGTACCGGAGGAGTAAATCCAATGAACCCCCTATCTGGAATGGGTTCGGGCATGAGCGGTCTTCCGATTATGGAGATCATATATGGCATTATCATTCTCATCGTTGTTATTGTCATCTGGGTACTCTGGAAGCGGAAGATGAAAGGGCGGAAAATTTCATTAAATGTAAAATAAATCGGACGAATCATGGCGGAAGATGAGATCGTCGTCCGATTAACTGATGTAAGCAAGATTTATCCCCTCCCTTCCGGAGATGTGGTCGCTCTTGATCATCTCTCCCTTACTATTAAGAAAGGGGAATTTGTTGCGATAATCGGGCCATCCGGGTCTGGGAAATCAACCCTACTTAACCAGCTCGGATGTCTTGATGTGCCAACGTATGGTGACCTTGAAATTGGGGGAAAATTGGTCCGGGATATGACCGATTATGAATTGACCGATCTTCGTCTGGTTACCATCGGGTTCATTTTCCAGAAATTCAACCTTCTCCCTCTTCTCTCTGCATATGAAAATGTGGAATACCCATACACACTAAAGTATCGCAAAAAAGACACGTCAGGAAGAGTAGCCAAACTTCTTGCAATGGTCGGAATCAATGAGGATCGTGCCAAACATAAACCTCCTGAACTATCCGGTGGTCAGCAGCAACGGGTTGCCATTGCCAGAGCCCTCGTTAATAATCCAAAGATACTTCTGTGCGATGAACCAACCGGGAACCTTGATTCCAAGACTGGAGTTCTGGTAATGAGTATGCTCAGAAAACTCAATGAAAAAGGAAAAACCCTGATCATTGTAACTCATGACCCGACAATTGCTGAACAGGCAGATCGGATAGTTACCATCAGAGATGGGAGAGTTGTGTAGCAATGAAAGATATCATCTTTGCAATGGCTTTGAGAAATGTGAAAATTAACTATCTCAGATCCATCCTTGCTGCATTAGGAATTACAATAGGAATCATATCCATCGCATCAATGGGTATGTTGGGGACAAATATGACCTATTCTGTAAAAGATTCCCTCTCGTCAATGGCTGATAAACTTACCGTTAATCCATATAGTGGAAAAGGCGGAGGAGGTGGTGCTCCTGGTGGTGGTGGAACTACTGACAATCTTACAAAAGCCCAGTACAAAAATATCTTGAAAGTAGCTGATCAATATGGGTATGCATATGGTGTTCACTCAATACGTGCCAAAGTACAGAAAGGCAAGGATGAGTGGAGTACTACTATTTACGGCCTTGAAACCCCGGCTATGAAGAGGGTTCTGGAAAATATATCTGAAGGCGGATATCCCAGCAGTGATGGCTCGGTTTTAATTGGTGCCACCTTTGCTTCTGATAATAATCTTGAGCCCGGAAGCAAATTTACGGTTTCTGGTCAGGGGTTAAAGGTCGCCGGAATCATCGCATCCCGTGGAATGTCCATGGATCTGAACACAGACAGTGCTGTGGTAATGACAAAATCAAAATATGAGTCGATGTTCGGTGCTACTGATGAGTACAACCAGGTTAATATTATCCTTGATAATATCGATGAGGCATCAGAAGCAGTGAATGCGATAGATAAACAGATGAACCGCAGAGAAGAGGTTGTAAGAGTTCAGGACAGCAGCCGCTTTGTGACGATGATATCCTCATCAGTTACTACGATTACCAGTTTTGCCTCCCTCATTGCTGGGATTTCATTACTAGTGGCCGCGGTTTCCATCTTCAACATCATGATGATGTCAGTGACTGAACGTATCAGAGAGATCGGTGTTCTGCGTAGTATCGGTACTCAGAAGAAAGAGATCCTCAGAATTTTTCTCTATGAGGCCACACTAATTGGAGTGCTTGGAGCATTAGCAGGGATGACCTTCAGTCTGATTATAGGATATGTATTTATTCAGGTCATGGTGGGTAATACTAAGTACTTCTTCACGGTTGACAGTCTGATTCACCTTCCCTATGCAATGGCTATTGGCCTGGTTATCTGCATTATATCAGGTATATATCCGGCATGGAGAGGTGCAAATATGGATCCGATTGAAGCACTACGGGCAGATTAAGTCATAATAATTGTTGATATCATGAATTCTCAAAAATTTTTTTTAGGGCTTCTTCTCATTACTGCTATAACTTTCAGTTGTGTCAATGCAGATGTGGATTCAGTTTCAGGAACCTTGTCAAATACTTTGCAACCTTCTGGCACTATCTCCCATCTTAATGGAGAAAAAAACCTGTCTTCGGATCAGAACAGAGAAGCCACCCTGTCATCTCAATCTGGTTCCTCTTCCCAGGAGAATGATAGTTCTGCAATACCCGGAAGTTCACGAACAACCGTAACTCGCCTTACTGGTGGCCAAATGAACCCTTCGTCAGGCCAGGTTGTAAGTGATGTTCCAACATCTTTAACCACACCTACTCAAGGGTTTTCGACAGGTACTCAAATCGGTCCTGGTTCGGGCAGTCCTAGTCCCGTGCCTTCTCCGGTCATGAGTGATGTTCCAACACCTTTAACCACACCTACTCAAGGGTTTTCAACAGGTACTCACTTCGGTCCTGGTTCGGGCAGTCCTAGTCCCGTGCCTTCCCCGGTTATGAGTAATGTTCCAACTCCTATGACAACTCCTTCACAAGGGTTTCAGAATAGTACTCATATAGATCCCGGTTCGGCCAGTCCTAGTCCTGTTCCTTCCCCGGTTATGAGTGATGTTCCGACTCCCATGGCAACACCTACTCAAGGGTTTTCAACAGGTACTCACTTTGGTCCTGGTTCGGGCAGTCCTAGTCCTATTCCTTCCCCGGTTATGAGTGATGTTCCAACTCCAATTGTAACACCTTCACAAAGGCTTCAGAATGAAACTCATTTCGGTCCTGGTTCGGGCACTCACATTTCTGTTCCTTCACCGGTCATGAGCGATATTCCTACTCCAATTGCAACACCTACTCAAGGATTTCTGAATGGCACACACTTTGGTCCTGGTTCGGGCAGTCCTAGTCCTGTTCCTTCTCCGGTTATGAGTGATGTACCCACTCCATTGGTTACACCAATATCTGGTCTGCCCAATGATCCTTACCAGGGTCCGGGTTTGAATCCAATAAACCCAATACCAACTCCAACCTTCACTCAACCTATGAATCCTGGTGAACCATTTTCTCCTGAATATCCTGATGGCAGATTTCATCCAGGCCCGGTACCGACAGTCTCCCTCGTTACAATAACTGTAACCCCAACCCCGGAACAATGGTATGGTGAGCCTACACATGTCCCTGGTGACAATGATCCTGATCCGATCATGTCAGATATTCTGCTTCACAGAGGGGATCCCAACTATTATTATGGCAGATACTCGAATCCGGATCCTGGCCATTACCGGTACGAATCAAGCCCCTTATATGCACCCAGGTATGATCGGGATAACGGGGCGATTCAGGTGATCAGCACCCCGACCGCTGCAACTGTGTACCTGAACAATAATTATGAAGGAAGAACACCCTCATCAGGATATTTGGGAATTTCAAGTCTGACACCCGGAAGTTATCAGATCACGATCTCCAGCGTTGGTTATTATGATTATACTTCTGTCATAACAGTGTACCGAAATGAGATTGTGACAGTTAATGCGGCTTTGGAACCTGTGGTCTCTGGTTCATCGTCATCCAGGACAGATGGAGGAACACTTGATGTTCAGTCCAGCCCAACCGGTGCAGGTGTCCTTCTCAACAATGTGTACCGGGGCAGCAGTCCACTGAACCTCCAAAGTGTCAGTCCTGGTGCGTACAATCTGACTATCTTTAAAGATGGATACATTTGGTATGCACGTGACATCTCGATCACTTCAGGTCAGACCACAGCGATCTCTGCTGTGCTGACTCCCCAGGATCCTGCACCATCTGATCAAAGGCCCATCCAGGCAACAGAGACAGTTGTTCCAGTAGCGACGAAGTCACCACTACCAATTGGGATTCTCTTCATATCCCTGATTGTTGGTGGATTCTGTGCAAGTAGAAGGTTATAATCTGTACTGAGAGTTCGGTGTAACCAACTTTTTCTCTTTTTTTCAATTTAATGAATTAAACTCGTTTTGGGTCTCTCTCCCTTCTCGTTATCATCTGTAAATTGAAAGTCCACAACTAACTTTTTGCATGAAAAAGTCCTTTTCACCGGTCTTACCTGGGGCCCCCAACGGGGCACCGTTGGGGTTTTGATACAATTTCCTACCGGCAGGTTGTGCCCTTCAACTCTACCAATTGCTGATTGTTAATATCCTGCTTCCCTGATGGAATTTAGGTTGTCAGATTTTCCTGTTCATGTGCCGTCCCCTAATTGTATGAGATGTACTCAGCATACCTTGACAAAGATTTATTTCCCCGAGTTTAGGGGGGGCAGAGATGCCTGATTTTCCCTGTAATACCGGAGAGAAGGAGAATGTAGATCTTCTCTCCTTCCTTGGAGAGCACCTGTGTGGATTCCTCCTTATTGGGATCTTTACAACCTGTGTCGATATCGGTCTGCTCTGGTTTCTTACTGAAAAGACAGGACTCTGGTATCTGGTATCTGCCACGGTTTCATACTGCACTGGTTCTTTACTCAGTTTTTTCCTGAACAAATCACTGAACTATCGTAACCAGAGCAGGGATTATGTAAGACAGGGTTCATCGTTTCTGATTATTGCAGCAAGTAGTTTTTCCCTGAATCTTACAGTCCTTTCCATAGGCGTTGAAATTTTTCAGGTTCATTATCTTATTGCCAAAGCAGGGGCGACTATCGTAGCATTTCTGTGGAACTATTATGCACAGACAACTATAACATTCAGAATCTGGAAGTAATATCAAATTATCTCTCATTTTAGGTTTCTTTCGTAATCGTCCTTTATGAGGGGTAATCTATAGGTCACAGCCCGGTTAATCATTGAGTACTATGTCTGATCAACTGCTGCCATACATGGAGGCGGCCTACGCACTTGTGAATGGTGGCATCTTTCTCCTCTACGGGTATGATAAGGTACAGGCACGACGTGATAGATGGAGGATTTCAGAGAAGAACCTCCTGATTGGATCTCTCTTCGGTCCTTTTGGTGCCTTTCTGGCGATACAGATCTTTAGACATAAAACCCAGAAGATGCGTTTTTCTCTTCTGGTTCCAATAATCATGATCCTTCATGTGATTCTGATCATGCTGTTCCTGACCCGGGGATGATAAGTGACGTCTGAACAGAATTTATTCCAACTGATCTTCTCTAGTGCTGTTAGCCATATGTTGGTGAACTCTACAGATCCTGGTGTTCTTTGGTGATCGAACTTCTTGCTCCGGCTGGTACAGCAGAGGCATGCCGGGTTGCAATTGCAGCAGGTGCAGATGCGGTATATCTTGGTGGTAGTAGATTTGGTGCCCGCCACTTTGCAGGTAACTTTGATGATCAGGCCCTTGAAGATGCAGTAAAATATGCTCATCTCCGGGGAGTGAAGGTCTATGTCACAGTAAACACATTAGTTCATGATAAAGAACTTGTCCATGTTGTCAGATATCTGGAATCTCTCTGCTCCATCGGTGTTGATGCGATTCTCATCCAGGATCTGGGGATACTCTCCATTGCATCAAACCTATTTTCCGATCTCTCCAGAGTTCCGGCACTCCATGCCTCAACCCAGATGGCGGTTCACAACCGGGAAGGGGCCCGGTATGCCCTCGAAAAGGGATGTACCCGAATTGTTCTGGCACGGGAACTACCGGCGCAGGAGGTCAGGGATATTGCAGAATCTCTGAAAGAGTCAGGTGGGGAGGTTGAGATATTCGGACATGGAGCACTCTGTTATGCTTACTCAGGTCAGTGCCTGCTTTCCGCAGTCATAGGTGGGAGAAGTGGAAACCGGGGTATGTGTGCCCAACCCTGCAGAAAACCATATCAAATTATCAGGGGGACCCGCGGTAAATATGGGAAACTGATAAAACCAAGGCCGGTTGATCTTCTTGATCAATACCTTCTTTCAACCCGTGATCTCTCCGTGTATCCGGTTCTTAATTCAGTTTCCTCATTACCTATTGCAGCACTAAAGATCGAAGGCCGCATGAGATCCCCTTCATACGGAGCAACAGTAGTGTCGGTCTACCGTCGTGCCCTTGATGCCCTCATGTCAGGGACGTTTTCTCCGTCATCTGAAGACGAGATCGATCTGGCCCTGGTCTTCTCACGCGGATTTACAACTGGGTATCTGAATGATGAGACCTGTGAGACTGTGATGGGTAGGAACCTTCCTGGAAAAAGAGGCCTTTTTGTCGGAACTGTCACGGGTCTGACAAATGATGGGCTGTTGAGTGTGAAACCGGCAGGTGACCTGGTTCCCGAACGAGGCGATGGTCTGGTCTGTATCAGCAGAACCAGTGAACAGGGTTTTGTGCTTCGTCATGATCCTTTCATCAGGAAAGGGCAGTTATTTCTGGATTCAAATTCCTCCTGCCATCGTGGTGATCATGTCTATCTCACCAGCAGGGGAAGAACCACAAAACTTCTGGAACATCTCACGATTAATCCTGATTCTTTGTATCATGGTTCTATAGATCTGTCTCTTGAGATCAACATCTCGACTGATGGAGTGGTTGATATATCCGGAGAGATTGATACAAGAAAAAAGATCCATCTTCCCTTCATATTCAGATCCCAGGCCCGATTCAGCCCTGCACGCTCACGTCCCCTGAGTTCAGATCAGATCAGCGATGCAATCAAAAAAACCGGAGGTACTCTTTTTACGATGAAACAACTGAATATCTCCTGCCCCGATGGTTTGTTTGCACCGGTTTCTATGCTCAATGGAATCCGAAGGGAGATTCTGGAGTTTGCAGAAGCAACCATCATACAATCATACATTCCTGCATCAGAAACCACGCAAATTGTAAAAAATCGTGCAAATTTGTGTATTACTAAACTGGATTCAGAACCCGTATTTCAGTCTTGTTGCGATGAGATGCAACTTGTAATACTGGTATCAGATCCGGTATCAGCCCTTTCAGCTGTGGAAGCAGGGGCTTTCAGAGTATATATTGAGTGGTATCCTCCCCGTGATACGGCTGGATCTTCGGATCACCTTGAGACAATACTTGCTCTTTTTACTAAGAGCCCCTCACTAGCTGATGTAATCGGTATTAAACTACCAAAGATTCTTCTCCGCTCTGAAATGGATCATCTCATCGAGGTACTACCACGAATGAAAAAGGCAGGTGTGAAATATATGATGGTGGACGGGATAGGAGTCGCCGAAACGATACTGGCCTCTGCCCCTGATATGCAGATCAGTGGATACAGCGGACTCAACATCACGAACCATTGTTCACTTGCCGTTCATACAAATTTTGAGTTCTGCACTCTCTCCTGTGAATTGTCAGGAGATGAGGTGAGAGAGACTCTTGAAATGGCAGACTTTTCAGATCATTCGCCTTCTGTTGCAGTCATGGTTCAGGGTTTGATTGAAGCAATGATCACCGAGGATCAACTAGGCGGACCGATTTTATCTGGAGACCCAGAGATTGGATCTGCACTCCGGGATCAGAAAGGTCAGGAATTTCCTATCGTGATTGATTCAAGTGGAAGAACGCACATCTTTAACTCAGCAGAAACTTCTCTCATTGATAATCTGAAAACCCTTAAAGATGTCGGGGTCAAATTCGGGGTGATCGATGCGAGGTGGCGGGGGTCAGAGTATGCATGGGAGATGACCTCACTATGGTCTGATGCCATCAGAAATCCACATCTGAACCAAGAAGAATTAAACACACGTAAAGATGCCATAAGAGCGTGTGCATGGGGTGTGCTCACAACTGCAACCTGGAAACGTGGGTTATGCAGGGGTGACTCCTGACTGAACAAGCTACCGATTTCAGGATTACATTTTGTCTGTGTCTCTGTCAGTAGTTCCTCTCTCTAATTGGAGATCCTGTCGTGCAGCAAAGAATAACTGTTGGGCATATCCAGCGTAATCCCCAAAGAAATCCCTGCAAAAATCAGCGATATCATCGTACGAACATTCTTTCCTGTTACACTTCCGCTCTCTGACCTCTGGATAGAGATGGGTAATGATGTTCCTGATCCAGACATCAACCGGTACAACCTCATACCGGTTATACGCAAAGAGGAGAACACAGTCTGCAACTTTCGGCCCGACACCCGGTAATTTCATCAGCTCCTGTTTTGCATCGTGCATGGAACTTATGGCAATACGTGACAGAATATCCGGGTCTTTGATTATGGATTGTGCTGTTCCGACAAGGTAAGGTGCACGATAGCCGGTGCAGCAGGCCCTGAGTTCATCCTCCATTCTTTCTGCCAGGTTGGCAGGTGATGGAAAACTGAACCTGCTGTCTCCAAGTGGGCGTCCATACCGTTCACAGATCAGAGAGATCCTTTTTGTTATAGTGGGGATGTTCGAATTCTGTGAACAGATAAAACTGATTAGGCACTCCCATGGATCCTGTCTGATGATCCGAAGACCGGCACCCGCAGATGCTGCTGTCTCAAAATGCTGATCTCTCTTCCTTCTTGTTTCACCAGAGTATACTGCTATTGATCTTCTAATCTGACTGATGATTTTTTGAACGTTGAGATCCAGGTTAAAGTACCTGACCAGGTCTGCCTCATCCATTCCGTCATATGTGAGAATCGGTCCATCCTGACTGATTGTCACTACTCTTCCTGCGACAACACCGTTCCATGTATTCTTGATGCGTTGCCACCTGAAGACCTGCCCACAATCAAGTGTGAGATCCAGATCAAATGGAAGTTGGTCTCTCCGGAGATTGTAGGTCTTCATCATCTGCATAGGTTCACTCTGCCTGATATCAGTTCTCTGACCTGCTCCATTCTGGCAATTGGAACGACAGAGCCAAATAGTTCTGCACAAATACGAATAATTACTGATAATGTGCGGAATTCTGGTGATAAATAGATGAGGTTCATGATCTGGATCCTGGGGATGGCACTTCTTTTGTCTCTTGCTACCATGTGTACTGTTGCAGATAACTATACTTCAACGGTCCTGCCAGCAGGAAACGTATCAGCCACGCTGGCAGCACCCCCAAGTGTAGCAGGCACAGGCACTGATTACAACTCTGGCATGGTTGAACTGCAGACCGGTTGGAACCTGGTCGGAATTCCCCGCAGACTCTCTGAAGATAAGAACTCTGCATCCCTCTTTGCTCATGTTGATTCCGCAGGGCGAAGTATATGGACGTATGATCCGGTAGGCAAGGGATGGAAGGACCTCACCGCACAGGACAAACTTTCACCGCTTGACGGGTACTTTATCTACTCTGCAAAACCTGACAAAATAACTCTCTCGTACTCGGTTGATCCCCTTCAGGTCCCCCCGGTAAAGGATCTTCAGACCGGTTGGAACCTTGTCGGATTCTCAGGTGCTTCAGATGCTTCGGCACGGGATTCCCTCCTCTCTATCAGGAAGACCTGGACTCAGGTTATCGGCTGGGATCCGGCAAAGCAGCAGACTGAAGATTCTATCATCAATGGAGGCAATGATACTCATGCCGACTCACGGAGGATGGTTCCAATGCGTGCATACTGGGTGTATGCCGACTCTCCATGTAGTCTGGCCAGTATTGGTGCCTGATCTCACCTCCTTTATTCATCCTCTGCTTTGGCTGAAAAATCTGGATCAGATCCATATCTGCTTTGTGCAAAGAGATATCAAGGCCGGAAGAGCAAGGTATGATGAGTATCAGGTGAATATCTGTGAAAACTGGCTGCAGGCATATTTTTCTTTTTCTCCTAATATTTGCACTTTCTATCGGGATGGGAAGTGCCGCGAATATTACAACTGACCTACATTATCCCGAGTACTGGATCAAGGAAGCGGTTGGTCAATACTCACTCGGTCACTTTGATCGTGCTCTCACCCTTCTTGACAATGCAGTCTCTCAGGATCCAACACTTGCAAGTGCCTGGATGTGGCGAAGCAAAACCCTCATTGAGCTTGGCCGGACTAAGGAAGCCCAGGAGAGTCTAGCAAAGGCAAAAGAACTCGATCCTCTTATAGACAATCCCTATCTCAAAAAGGTTGGATCACTAGCAAACCTGAAGGTGACTCCGGTCCCGACAGCAAGACCGACTGATAGTGAGGATCAACTCAAGAAGATGATCCAGTCTGATGTCAATATGACAAACAGTCCTGATCCGACCGGTCCGGATATGGTATTATATGATCTTCAGGCCGCAGTGAACCCGGTTACCCAGCAGGTGGAGATAACAGCAGTCATTGGTAATGAAGGAGTGAAGCCGACCAGTAACTTCTTCATCTCATTCTATGGCTCTTACACTACGCCTGTCTCATCTGAAGACTCTCCAATAGGATTCTACCTCGTAGATAACCTCCTCCCGGGAACCAAGAAGACTATCGCCGGGTACTTCCCGATTGCAGAAATTCCCTCCGGAGACTATTACATCGGTGGATACATCGATCCGAACCGCCAGATCAGGGAGATCAGCAAAGATAATAATGGAAAAACCGCAGCGGCAAAGGTGAATATCCCTGAAGTGAATACCAGCACCGGTACCCAGCGTGGCAGTATCCAACTGGCTGTGCCAGTCACGCCGGTTGTTGAACCGATCTCCACAAAGCGGGCAGACCTTGTACTCGATTCAGTATCTGGTCCGGCAACTGCAATACTGGGTGAAGAGATCTCCATCAATACAACAGTCCGCAATGATGGTGATGCTGATGCCGAAAAGTTCAGGGTTTCGGTCTACCTTTCCAGGGACAAAACGGTATCAGATGATGATATCGAGCTCGGGTACGGGGATGTTCCTGATCTCGCTATTGGTAAGACACGTCAGGGCACTGCGATAGCAACCATACCCCTGAATGTGGCAGCAGGTTCATATTACCTGGTGGGGCTTGCGGATAGCCAAACCAGGATCCGGGAGAACGAGAAAACAAATAATGCCCACTCGACAGACTCTCTGATCACCATCACGAAACCCTCTGTTCCGGGTTATGAACAAACATCCTCACCTACTCCCACACCATCTCAGACTCCTTCCCCCGTTCTGGTCACGCCAAAAGTGACTGCTACTCCGGTAGTGTCACCGGTGTTGACTCTGACTCCAACCCCGGACCCAAAACCGGTTACAGTGCTTACAACTCCTGTCCAGACATCGGAACCGGTGATGACCGTCGAATCCACGCCAGAACCATCTACCGAATCGGTTATCTCTAAACTTCCTGACCTGGTTGTTGATGCAGTTACAGTTCCGGAAACAGCAACCCCTGGTGAGGAGATCCAGATCAATACTACTGTCCGTAATACCGGCGATGGTGACGCCGGGACATTCAGGTTAACCGTGTACCTCTCCACCGATGGAACTGTATCTGATGATGATATAGAATTAGGATTTGGTGATGTGCCTGATCTTGTGGCTGGTAAAGCTCGCCAGGGTAAAGCGGCGGCAACAATTCCTCAAAATATCACTCCGGGTTCATACTACGTTGTTGCATTGGTAGACAGCCAGACTGCTGTCACAGAGAGTGATAAGACGAACAACTCCCGTGCTATTGACTCTCCGATCATTATCATGGCTACACCTGTTGCCACACAGACTTCAATCCAACCCCGAACTGGTACTCCTGTATCTACAGCAACTCTGACACAGACACCTACACCAACTGTAACACCAACACCTGTACCTACTACTATAATTCCCACCCCAACGCCTGTGGTTACTGAAGTTCCTACACCGGTACTAACGACAGTTGCACCGACTCCAATCCCAACGGTCAAAGCGACACCGGTGCCTACTGCGATTCAGACCGTTGTACCAACAACCATTACATCAGCACCCACAGCAATACCAACTACATCTGCTGCATCAAAGCAGGTCACTTCAAATCTCTCTACGCATCTTCTTCCAGATCTGGTGGTAAAGGTCAGGTCATCAGGAACCTCCGGAACACCAGGTGGTAGCTTCAAAGCCACCACCACACTACAAAATGCAGGAAAAGCTGATGCAGGAGCATTTGATGTCTCTCTCTACCTCTCCTCTGATAAAGAGTTCAACCCGCAGACAAGTTATCTGGTCGGTAAAGGCAGGATTGATAGTCTCGCATCAGGAAAACAGATGGTAAGTGATACTGAGGTTCCAATCCCTGCATCGCTTACCCCGGGAAGTTATTACTTTGTAATCTTTGCAGACTCTTCAAACGAGTTACCTGATACGAACCGTGATAATAATATTGCAACAGGAAAAAGTCCGGTTGTGGTGAAATAAACCGGAGCCGTGCTTTTTCCTTTGTATCTTAACCACATATTATTTGATTCATTAATCCGGATGCATTGGATTATTCCTATCTGAAATTATTTCTCCACTATCATCATGAACTCAGATCCCAATTCCCTTTTTCGTGAAGGAAAAAAAGTCTGGCACACAGGTAATCTCCAGCAGGCCGCTGATCTCTTCTTTGATGTACTCGAAGTTGATGATCAGTATCATCTGGCCTGGAACGCACTAGGGGTGGTCTATTCGCAGGCAGGAGAATTTGAAGATGCTGATACCTGTTTTAAAAATGCTCTTCTGCTGGCTCCTGATAATCCTGTGTATCTCCAAAATAGGGGGAGAAACAACCGGAAACTCAAAATTCTCTGGGAGCTGAAGTCGGAGAATGTGAAGAAGCCAGCAAAGATTTCATGTATGTATTATATCGTCGGGATCGCGGTTCTGGCTCTTATTGTTGGAGTAACGTTGTTTTTCCAGATGATTCATTAGGTTATCGTCTGTACCTCTTTTATTTGTGTGCTCTCTACTCTCTCCTGACTCATCCGGATAGTTCAGAGAATATGGTGAAAACTTTGATGTGGATTAGGTAACTCCAACCTGAATGATGAGTGAGGAAAAGGAATTTTCCGCTGGGTATCGGTGGCTGAAATGTGATCTTCACACTCATACCCCCGCTTCCTGTGACACTCCTGAAATGAAAGGGGTTTCAGAGTCTGAATGGCTCTGTGCCTATATGAAACAACAGATCGATCTTGTTGCCATTACTGATCATAACACCGGCAGGTGGATTGATCCGCTGAAACAAGCCTATTCAACATTGAAACATGACAAGGTCCCTTCATTTCGTCCATTAATTCTCATCCCTGGTGTTGAGATTACCACAGCAGATGGCATACACATCCTGGCTTTGTTTGATCCTTCTGTAACAACGTCATTTGTCGAGAATTTTCTAACCAATATTGGATCACCTCCAGATGCGAGGGGTGATTCATCATGTACTGCAGCGGTTGGGGCTCTTGCTCTCATCAGTCGTATCATAACAAGTGGCGGAGTAGCGATCCCTGCACATATTGATCGGAGACGCGGGAAAGGACTGCTACACCTTGAACCTGAATTACTCTTCCCTATAATAGAGTCATCAATTATCAGGGTTGTAGAGTCTCTTACTGACGGACATGGGTGGCCTACAGGTAGAAGATCCTGGGGGGTTATTACAGGATCTGATTCGCATACACTATCTTCAGAAGATCCATACTCCCGGTTTCCAGGTTGCATCTATACCATGCTCTACTCGAAACCGGGATCCCTGAAGAATCTGGTTCAGGCATGTGCTCATTCAGACAGGACGCGGAGGGTCATACCTGATCATTATCTCGAATAGACGATAATCTACAGGTTTTTGTATATCTATGCTACAATTGTTCTGGAAATAATTATGGTTTTTACAGGCTGATATCAAGAGCCTTCCTGATTGCATCAGCCTTCATTCCCGTCATTAGCCTTCCTCCATACAATAGTTTAATGGCATCTTTATCCAGATCAGATAGCATTGCTGAAAAGTTTGCCCGGGTGTAAAAGAAACTGTCCGGTTCAGTACTGGTCTCTCCGTGAAGCCCAAGGTTCCATAGCAGAGATTTCGTGATAAAGTATCTTCGATCTTTGCCTTCAAGCCCATCCCAGAGGTAGACATATCCGGGTGCCAGGATACCTACCAATCTACCGCTCTTGTCATTGAGAAGTTCTTCGGATGAGGATTTGTACTTGTCTTTTTTGTAATTATCGAGAAACTGACGGGTTGTGATCTTTATCTGATAATAGTGGTATGGGATCTTCTCGTAATTGTTCTTTAATTCCCCTTTGAGTACTGACTCATCTTCAAACTGAGTTGTAGTTGAAAGATTATTGAATGCCCGTGCAAATGCAATGGTTGTATTAATATCATCGCTGGAGTATTCTTCGTCAAACCAGAACATGTAATCAAGATCGGTCTGAAGAAGAGTAATATTTGCATTGTCCCGTCCGAACAAAATCGCAATCATATGATCGGAGATTTTATCTTTGGTATCCGTGTCGTTCCTGTTCTTGAGCAGATACTCATCAGACTGCAGGTCTCCTCTGATATAGAGAACATGAGGGGTTGAGATACCAAGCGTAATACCCGGGCCTGCTTTAAGAATCTGATCTCCAGCTCCTGAGTTTATCTGAATTTTTTTCAGCAGTTCAGGGGAGACCACTTTGATCTCATAGAGAGCATCCGACTCATTCCTGAATATTATTCCTGTTGATGAAATGGTATCAGATAAAACTGAATTTTCGTCTAAAGTGCTAGTTTCCTGTGAAATATTGGTATCCCCTGTACCAACTCCTGCCACTCCGAAACACAACAGAAGGATAAAACAGCAGTGAACCGGGAGCTGGTAATTCCTCATACAAGAACTGTTTCATGAATCCATATAAAATTTGTTTAAATATAATCTATGAAAGCATATTGTTCTCTATTCATAATTGCCTATCTTCATATTCTCTATTCTAATATTGCTCCTATTATGTAGTCCGGAGAGGCAAAATAGTGAAATATAACTGAGATTAATAGATAAATTGTGAGGATTAAAGCCGTTCATCTGGTACTTTTCACCCTGGTACTTACGGTGCTCCTGGCAGGATGTACAGCCCAGACCGGAGAAAAAAACAGTGGTTTTACAGAGAATCATTCTGTCAACGGGACAGAGGCGGATAGTAGAAGCACGATAAAATCTGGTGAATCTGAAAAGAAGTTATCAGTCCATGCCGGATATGATGATTCAAAAACCAGTGATGTATATTATAACATCAGAATTGTACCTGCATCTGAGCTGGAGAAGCTTCAGAAAGAGATGGGTCCTGATGAGTACCTGGTAAAGAACGACAAGGATTATGTTCTCGGTATTGTATCGTCCAAAGGTCTGATCCTCCGTGGAGATCTGATGCAGGTAGAACGGGAGACCGGAACTTCTGGGAAGGAGTTTGATAAGGAAGACGTAGTTCTTCATCTGTTTGATATCACCTTCGGGCTTGATAATTCAAAGATCAAACTCTTCAAGTCGGATAAAAAGTACCAGTTCTGGCTGGATGGATATTACACTGACTCGGAGATATCATACGTCAAGAACCTGTCAAAACTTTTTAATTCTCTATCCGGGACTACAGAATTTGAGGATGAAGAAGTAACTCTTGGTTTCCTGCAGTCCAATTACGAGGTTGTCCCGTATAATTACTACAACATCAAGATCATCACAGACAAGATGTTGCAGCAGTACTATGATGATAAGAAAAAGGATAGCGATCATCTGATCAAGAACAAGAATGGAGTACTCATCGGTATCGTGAATGATGATTACGTCTATCTTGTCAACACCCTGAGCGAAGAAGAACAGAGATACTATATCCTGAAAGGGCTTCTCTACAGCATGGGGCTTCACGGTGTTTCATATAAGAACAAAGAGAGTTTTTTTTATCGTAATGAAGGAATGAACCGTGAACTGAGTGAACTAGACAAGGAAGCTATGAAGATCCTGTACGGTGGAGGTCTGAAGACCGGTGATACCCTTGAAACTGCACGAAAGACTTTCGGTCTTTCGACCTGATAACCGGAATCGCAGCAGATTTCAAACAATAATCCTTTTTCCTGTTGATCGATGTTTCCAGTCTCATGCGTTTAAGCCTCCCTATACACCTCCTGCTTCTCCATAGTTACATGAGATAATGATTATGGTTAATACAACCAGAGAAAGAATCATCTGCCTGCCGGATTCTGCAGTCCGTGTAGGCCAGAAAATAATGAGGAGAAATGGTCGAAGCAGATTATTGCCTGTCACGGGTGACAGATCGTAAACACAAGATCGTTCGTGGAATTACTGCATCAAACCAGGCGATTCACGTCATCAGGGTCATCAGTCTTGCTCTCCGTCATGCCCGGCATCAACTAGAGTCACCTCTGGATGAGCTGCTGCAGAGAGAAAGCATCCCTTTTACTTACCGATCCACGATCACTGGTTCCACAGTGAACCCGACCGGAAGAATAGCCATACCAGGCCTGTTCAGACTACTTGAGATCATATCTGATCGTGTACAGATCATATCACAATCCGTGGATCAGGATCTGTGTGAATCGATGCCAGGACTTAATGAGAAGATCTCAAAGCTGGACTCACTACAGATTACCCTGCGAAACCTTGATTTTATCTTTGATGAAAAGGGAATTTGCCGCTTTATGGGTGATGACGACCGTGATACCTCCTCACTGCTCGGGCAGATAAATGCCTGTAAATACTGCCTTGAAACCATGAGGGACTGGTTTAATCCATGCTTGGAGTACGGAGCGCTCTGTTACCGGCTCGACTCTGTTGACCGGTTCATCGTCCGCTCCTTCATGCAGGGCGTCAGCAAAGTCAAAGCTGGTGAATCATATACAGAATATCCATTTGCATTGGTAATACGTGATCTTGACAGCCTGATCATCGGGTACTTCCTCGATGATTCACCAGACAATATGTTCAGAATAGAGATACAGGGTCTTATCGTAACGCTCAGTCTGTATGGTCCGGCCTCCCCTGCTCTCATACCGTCACCCGGATTTCTTACCCCGTTTCCCCTTCTCTGGATACTGCATGGAGAAGCTCAGTCGTCAGAATATGAAAATTCTGTAGAGAGATCACCCTCTCTTACCGGATCCTTCCATGCTCGATCATCAGATGAGGTCATGCAGTTTCTCTCTGATATCGGGTATCAGATAAGCAGGTACTTCCCTGAACTCTCGATGTGTGAAAGAATAGCTGGATAACAATACCTTAGCCTGATCTCGATCAACCTTCTATTTCTGATGTAATCCTGAATGATCCTGCAGGGATGCGCAATTTAAACCTGACCCCATTGCCTGGTGTCCCGGTCTCTGTGATGGTAATCCCGGTCAGAATCAGGATCTCTCTGATGATGAAGAGCCCGAGCCCGGTGTTTTTTCCATACCCTTTCCTGAAGATCATCTCCTTCTCTGCTTCTGCAATGCCTAACCCGTCATCCGTATAGTTGAGGATACAGTCTTCTCCATCAAATTCATGGAACAATGTTATTCCGGATATCTTCCCTCCGTGCCTCATGGAATTTTCTACAAGGTTGTAGAGTACCTTTTCAAGCATCGGATCTGCAAAGATCTCCAAAGCTACATCAGGAAGAACTAGAGTGATATCAGCAATCATAGATCTGATCACCTGCTTTCTCATAAGGAAGTGGATAGACTGCCACTTTGGCTGTAAGGCACCGAGATCCTGATACTCCTTTGTAAACCCTATCAAACTCTGGATATCTTTTCCTGATTGTGATATGATCTCAAGGGTCTGAATCACTGAGTCTTCTTTAATATCCTCTTTGAGGATCTCACTGTATCCCGATATGAGCATAACCTTGTTCAGGATGTCGTGCCTGGTGATACTTGTTAAAAGATTGATCTGGTTGTTTGCCAGTGAAAGAGCCTGATAAGCCTTTTTTATCTCATCGATGTTGTTAATCAGGAGAAGTTTAGCGGGATTACCACTGATGGTGATGGATTGTGTTGAAAGGATGGTATGACGCCGACTCCCATCGGGAAGAGAGATTTGTGTCTCTATTTTTTCCCCAGGTGAGAGATTCAGGATGATACTGGCGAGATCAGTTTCAGTATCCCTTGTCGGAAAGAGGGATATCTTCTGGAGATGCGATCCGATGCAGGTTTTTTTCTCAACTGAAAACCACTGTTCGCATTGCCTGTTGAGATCAATAATTACGCCGTCATTTCTGAAGATGATGAGAGGATCGGGAACTTCCTGAAATATTGTAGTGAACTTCTCCTCGTTCTCTCTGATAATTTTTTCCGACTCCTTTCGCTTGGTAATATCCCGGATGATGTAAAGAATACTATCTGGTCTTCCCTGGTCATCCCTAATGACCTCAGCATGACTTTCGATATAGATAATAGTTCCATCTTTCTTCCATGCCCTGTACTCGCTCGGTCCGGTATTATCTCCCGCTTTAAGCCGCCTGATATCTTGTTTTGCCCTCCCCCTATCTGCCGGATGGATCATGTCGAGAAAGGGTGTGCCATATGGGTAATGATCATACAGAGAATACCCAAACATTTGGAAGGCTGCCGGGGAGAGCATGAAGATCTTACCGAGTGTATCAACCATGGTTATGTTATCAGGGGATGTCCGGATTATGGATTTGTATAATTCTTTGTTCTTCAGTGTTACCGCTTCAAGTTCTTTCTGATGGGTGATATCAGCAAACGCCATGAAGACCGTAGTAGTATTATCGGTCGCTATCAGGTTGGCTGAGAGAAGAGCCCAGAATTCCCTGCCATGGCGTGTCATCAGCCTGAGTTCATAATCTACGATCTTCTCGTTGTTCAGGAGAGCCTGAATAATATCTTCCAGTTTTTCAGGTGTACTAAAAAAATCCACAGCGTTTGGGCGTGTGGTTCCTGAAACTGGAACTTCAAACAGGTGAGCAGCCCGTTCATTGATCATCTGAATCTTTTTATCTGATAATCCTGTAATAATTGCAGGAAACGGTGCTGCACTCAAAACTTTTTGAAAATATTGAGTCTCTCTGTTAAGAGACGGAATCTGTCTTGTATAAACCAGGTAGAGTAGAAGGATGAGGACTATTCCCAGAAGGTAATATAATAAGTCCATAATATGTTCAGAAGGTTGAGTTTGGTTTTATCTCATCTATACGTAGTTCCATCTCTTCTGTATCACCATCAAGTCAGTCTCCTGACTCTCTATTCCTATCAGTGCTCTCTATTTATGTGAGCATACCCGGGCACAGATCCGAAAAAAGTAGCCCTGATCAGGAGATCAGGTTGAATAATGTAACAACATCCTGGAGGTTGACTCTGCCGTCCTGGCTAAAATCATTGGATGACCCGGTCATCGTTCCTGACGTAATCCCCTGCATCAGTGTAATGACATCCTGAAGGTTTACCTGGCCATTCTGATCGATGTCATACTGCGAATCTGATATTGGGAGGGTTGAAATCACAGATGATGAGTTGGCATCCTCTGGAGTTTTGGAACTGATCGGATGAAGATCGATCCCATACAAACCCGGTTTATAGGTAGTATTACAAAACCCATCTACATCCGGGGTGCAGGTATCAGACAGTCCTGTTTTGTCAGGTGATCCCCAGTAGTTGCCACCAACCATCATATGGTCGGTTACTCCAAATCCAGCCCTGGGTGTAATATTCCATTCTGTGCTCGTACTGATCCCTGTCATCTCAACATTTCTGGTGTTATTGAACAGGTTGTTCCAGATCTTTGTTCCGGTTGCTGAATCGATGATAAGGCCTCTTCCTTTATTCTCCTGGATCTTATTACCCTGGATGGAAGAGGAGTTGCCATATATGAGTACACCTCCGGCACCATTGACCGAAATAGTTGAGTTCGAAAGGAGTAGCCCCTCTGCCAGAGAAGCGATCCCTGCAATATCATTTGAAGAGAGGCTGGTACCTGAAATAATTGCATCTGGTGAATCTTTGAGATATAACCCATCAAACTGGTTGTGCATGGCAGAACTGTTCACCACCGAAACGTTTCTACAGTCTGAAATTAAAAATCCGGAGGGCCCGCGGCGTCGGAGCCCCTTCTGGTTGTGTGCATCACACAACTCCATGAGTAGTCTGTCAGTTTCTGTACAGAAGAAGCCGACAAGATTGTCCTGAGCAGTGCATGATCTGAAGGTGATGTTTAGGCTGTCTGCAACTGCATAACCGGCGATGAGGTTTGTCTCTGTACTGCTTTCAGTGACCCTGATGTTCCGACTGCCATACCCGATTCTTACTCCGAAGGTGTTGTCTAAAGATGATATCCGTGAGATATTTGCCGCATCTGTATTGATCAGGAAAACTCCTGCACCGTTCTTACTCAGTACCTGATCTGAAATAGTAAGGTTTGAGCAGTTCACCGCATAGATACACGAGGGGCTGTCTCCAGAACTGATACTGATATCATGACTGCCGAGAAGGTACCAGATCGGTCTGCCGTCTGCAAGGTTGGTTTTGTCGATATGGTGCCAGTATTCTGCAGGTGTGCTGCCGGTAACATCCAGGTTTATTTTGTTGTTTCTGATGATGTTACTGCTTGCACTGAAATCTTCAGAATTGCTAAGGCTTAATCCGACCTGGTTATTCTCTATTAGATTTCCTGCGAGGATTCCACTTTTTGAAGAGGTGATCTCGATACCGGTCAACGTATTATCACGTACCTGTGATCCTGATATCTGTGGGCCGGAACATCCTTCTCCAAGGCTCATTCCATTCGCACTGTTTCCCGTGATGATCGCATCGCGGATAACAAGTCCTGATGTGTTACCTTCTGTTGAAACTCCTGATCCTGCACTGGTGGTAACCGTCGAACCGTCGATGGTGATGGCAGATGATCTGGTTATCTGAATCCCGTTTCCGGACCCGCCTGTCCCGCTTTCTGTAACCTGAGCAGACCTGATAGTGACTCCCTTCGAATCATCAATTCTTATGCCATCTCCACCCGATCCACCCGTTCCAGGATGAGTGGCTGAAACATCAGAACCGGTGATGGTGACCATGGATACATTGGTAAGTGCTACTCCGAAAATCTGATTTGAATTCAATGAACAGTTCTGAATCTCTGTATCAGATACATTCTCTATTCTGACTCCTGAGTGAAAGCCGGAGATTCTTACCGAAGAAATGCTGATGTTGCTGATGACTTCACCTTTGCCCTCTATCCTGATTCCGGTTGTCTGGTTAGAATCTGACCCTTTTGCTTCCACGCTGTGGCCACTTCCAACAAGGATTACATCCGATGATAAGATGGTGATTGCATCTGTGCCATTCATTCCGATAATGTCTGAAGTGAGGTTGTATACTCCGGGAGTTGTGATCACGGCAGGTAATGAGAGAAGAACACCTTCCTCATACGTTCTGTTTCCAGTGCTCTCGCACAAAGCACTCGGCATGCCCTGTGATGTAACCAAAATAAACAGGATACAGCAGGTAGTGAGAGATATCTGATGTGGAGGCATGTGATCAGGATATCGTACCTTTAGGTTCCGGGATGGCATGAACCTGATGGAACAGAGTGGGGATCTGTGGGTATGGCGGACAGATTCATGGAAATCTCTCACATGAACCTCCGTATCATGTCACCACCAGGTTGATCATGCTACCGCGATCATCGTCATGTTGGCGAGGTGTCGCTTCTCTTCCGGTTGATGATTGAATCTTCTGTATTAATATTTTTACGAACTGTTCGGTTATTCTTCTTGAATATTTGTTCAGAACAGATGCTCTTATCCGCATAGACGTTCCACCTCCACATATGTCTATCATGAAATGGTCTGATGATCTGAGTGTGCAGGTTGCTGAGATCGATCAGCAGCATCAGCGTCTCATCGACCTTATCAATAAACTTCATGAAGCAATGCTTGCAAAACAGGGAAAGCAGGTCGTATCACAGATCATCGACGAACTGGCCGCATATACCGTCTACCACTTCCAGACAGAGGAGAAGTACATGCAGCAGTTTAAGTACACTAATTACCTGGCTCACAAGAAAGAGCATGAAGGTTTCGTTCAGGAGGTTGATAAGTTTCAGAAGGAGTTCGAGGCCGGAAAACTCGGACTCTCCCTTGAGATCATGACCTTTTTACGTGACTGGGTTACAAAACATATCAAGGGAACAGACAAGCAGTACACAGCCGTTTTTAAAGAAAACGGCCTGTAACTTTTTTTGTATTCATCTCTTCCGCCATTACTCCTGCAGTACCCGGATCCTTTTCTTACAGAGATAAGAGGAAGAAAGATCAACAGGTATGGCATGACCCAGCTTGACCGGTGGTTTCCGTACCCGGCATACCGACCGGGACAGGAAGATATGCTGAATGAAGCAGCAGCCTGTGCCCGCTCCGGAGGAGTTCTCCTGATTGATGCACCAACCGGTTCAGGTAAGTCAAGCGTTGTTTCTTCCCTCCTTGCAGAGAGGGGAGATCGGCTGGTCGTCGTTGCCGTGCGGACCATCTCGCAGATGACAACCTATATCAGGGAACTGGATCTGATTCGCAGAAAACAGCCCGGACTAAAATATTCATACCTTGTTGGGAAAGGGTCGCTCTGTCCTCTTGGCGGGGTCGGTGATATATACCGGAAATGCGAGGCTGTCAAAGCATTCTCAACCTCGCTCATCAAAGAACGGGCAGACCGGGGCGCAATGGATCCATCAAAAGATCCCTATATTCTTCAGCAGATCAAGAAGAACGATCCTGACCATCCCCTTCTATGTCCGTTTTTCATCAGGAGTAAGACTGCAGTCTACTCTGAAAAGAGTGGAAACATAAAGATAATCCCGTCTGAATCGTGTCGTCGCAAAGCTGAGATCATCTCATCGAAAGGAGTTGAGCCCGGATGCATCGGAGATCTCTGCGAAGGTCTCTGCCCGTATGAGGTGATGGTGCAGGCATCGCAGCATGTTGATCTCCTGGTACTCAACTATCATCATCTCTTTGATGACCAGATCAGGGAACAACTCTACCTGAACCTTCAGCGTGAGCCCGCTGAAATCATGCTCCTCATTGATGAGGCTCACAACTGTGGTGACGTGATGCAGGATATCCTCTCAGTGTCAGTTGATCAGCAGGCGCTGGAGGCTGCTGAACGGGAGATCGGCACCCTGAAGAAGGAGATGAAAAACCTTGAGGCAATTCGGCACCTGATTCCACAGGTGAACCGGTTTATCGACGGACTCAAACGTTCGATGGAGGCTGAAGACTGGTTTGACCCTGCCATATTTTCCAGAATGGTCCTGAGGGAGTCCTTTTACAACAGCTTAGAAGAGGTCGTGGATCAGTTGATGGAGGTATCTGATGTCGTGAAAGAGGCGAGTACCAAGAAGGGTGATTACAAGGCGACAGGCATTGAGCGGCTTACTATGTTTCTCTCCCGTCTCACTCTCTCGCTTCGCAACCCGTCATACCTTACAGTGTACCAGAAAGAACAGGGAAAGATCATACTCAAAGCTCAGAATATTGATCCTGCTCCCGCCCTATCTGCACTTGCGAAAGAGCATTCATGTATGATCCTCATCTCCGGCACCCTTACCCCTTTGTCCAGTTACCAGCAACTCTATTTCCGGACCCTGACAGATAACGTTCCTGTCCAAAGATTTCAGTTGCCCAACTCGTTCCCAAAGAAAAACCGTCTCATCCTTGGTGCTAATGATATCACGTCTGCCTTTTCAATGAGGCAGAACAAGGAACATTCACAGAGGCTTATCAAATATATTCTAACATTTGCATCAAGTCCAGGAAACCTTGCCGTCTATTTCCCGTCATACCAGGTTCTGGAGTCCATCGTCAGGGAGGTTGAGGTTCATATCAGTAAAGAAGTTTTTATTGAACCGAAAGAGAGTTCTGAAGCCGGACAACTCCTGTCACGATTCATGAATCTTCCCAGAACGGGACGCTCTGGTATTCTGTTTGCAGTCTGCGGTGGCAAGTTTTCTGAAGGTCTGGACTATCGTGGTGATATGCTTACGGGCGCCATGGTGATTGGTCTTCCTCTTGCACCCTGGAACCGGGTCAGGCAGATGATCATGGATTATTACACGCAGCGATATGGGGAAGAAGGAAAATTTCTCGCTTATACATTACCTGCTCTCAACAAAGTACAACAAGCTCTCGGGAGGGTACTCCGGACTCCTGAAGACCGGGGTGTGCTTGTGTTTGGAGAGAAACGGTTTCTGGAGGATCAGATCCGTACCCGTCTGCCTGGATGGATCCAGGAAGAACTCGTCCCCTGCTCATGTGAAGAGTTCTCAAAACAGATCAGGGGGTGGAAGTGAGCGAGGGCTCGTGCCGGTTAGGGCTCTGGTACGTCAATGTCTCGTGGGATGGCGAGATTGTACACAGGATCCGGTTTCAGCGTACAGGTATTCCTGGCCCGGTCCCTAAGGTCATCACCCGGTATCTCGCAGGAAAAGCAACAACTTTTGAACCTCTTGTCTCTCTTCTGCCTGACCAGCCTGGTACATATGGTTGCATCTACAAAGCGGTGCAGGCTATCCCGTATGGATCGGTGCAGACGTATGGAGAGATTGCACGGCAGGCAGATACCAGTCCCCGTGCTGTAGGGCTTGCCATGAGCAGAAACATAACCCCGCTTCTTGTCCCCTGCCATCGCGTGGTAGCCTCACAAGGGCTTGGTGGTTTTACTCCTGATATCTGGATTAAGGAGGAACTACTTCGGATTGAAGGTGCAACGATCAAGAGGCTTGCACGGCAGGGTCCCGGTATACAGGAGCATGAGTGAATAGTTCAGTAGCACGAACTGGTCTCATCCTGCTTGGTGGCATGGCAACCCGTGCCGGAGGAAGGGCTAAGTATCTCTTTGAGTATGAAGGAGAGACTTTTTTACACAGGCAGATCCGTGTCCTGAACTCTGTCACCGATGAGATCATCCTGAGTTGTCGTGATGAAGAACAGGCCCGGGAGGTTACCGCTTCATATCCATATCCCTGTGTTATTGACACCGAAAAGGGAACAGGGCCGGTGGAGGGGATAAGGAGTAGCCTTTCCCATGCCAGAGGTGAGCTGATCATCGTTGTCGCCTGTGACATGCCGGTTATTTCGGCTGCGGTGATAGAAGATCTCTTTGTCCGCATTGGGGATGCCGATGTAGCCATCCCTGAATGGGAGAGCGGGCACCTCGAACCTCTTCATGCCGTCTACAGGAGAGAGGCACTGGTCTGGTTCTTTTCGCATCATACTGCCAGGAAGATCAGGGATATTACCGACCACCTCTCAAGGCAGATTGTTCCTGTCTCTGAGATCAGAATGATCGATCCTGAACTGAAGACCTTCACTAACATCAATGATCTGCAGGAGTTCAGTTCACTCCTGAAATAAAAAGAGGAGACTTAGATTATCCAGAAGTATTTATCCGTGATACGATTATGACCCCGTATCGCTGAAGATCTGTAAGTGAGACGGCCGGTACCGAGTAACTTGTCAGTTCAACCTGGTAGAGCCCCTGCACAAATGCGACTTCAGTTTTCCGGACTGTTTCAAACTGGAACCCTCCATGGCCGATAAGTGTAGCAGCCGGATTATCTGAAGATGCTGTACTCTTTAGATCAGCAAGTGATGCCATGGCCTTGTCTGTTGAGTCAAATTTTTTGATGGTCTGTTCAAGTTTATATCCAGATGACGGGTTCACAAAGATCGACTGATACTGGGATGCAGTGTGTGTGACATCACCTGACACCTTCCAGTCAGTGGGAAGATCTGATGAGGTAAGGTATATTGCAGGTATGAGTCCTGCTTCCTGTTTTTTTGTGTCTATCAGACTAGTTACATTCTGGAACTGATCAAGTGCGGCAGAACTGACCGGTACCTTCAGGACTACGGTGGCATTCACATCGTTTCCGAGGAGATCAAACTGGTATGATCCACTTGATCTCAGCACAACTGTCTTATTTGACTGACTGTACGTCTTTCCAAACCCTTCAGCCAGTACTTCAGATCCATCCCGGAGATTATAGACCCTCATCTCAAACCAGGCATCCCTTGGAGGACGGTTTACCGTGAGATCTATCTGCCCCTCTTTGTCTCCTGTTCGTTTATCGTATGAGATGACGTGGGTTTCATTTATCGGAGCAAACTTAAGATCCACATACAGGGGAGGATTCTCAACTGTGTAGGTGTATGCAACTGCATCATTTGAGAAGGAGTAATTGATATCGTATATTGTGACAAATTCAGTATTCGGTCCGATGGCTGACCGGTTATTAAGTGCAGAGTAGGACTGTGCCTCGGTAGGGGTTGGAAGACCCTGAAGGCTTCGCGGGGTAACCTTTACCACAGGAGCTTCAGGTGGAGTCAGTTGACTTGTATTCGAGCCTGTTTCTGGTTGTCCGGATACCTGTGTTGATCCCTGCCCCGCAGGACTTCCTGAAGCGGAAGGCAACGGGGTAGGTGTTCTATTTTCAAGGCCTGTTGTAAGACTTCCTGAAGATCCTGCAGATCCGTACGCTGAAGCGTTTTTCTCTCCAGCCGGAGGGGTGACCTCGACACAACCGCAGATCATTGTATACATAATTACAATGGAGACTGCAAGAAGTAGTACTCCTGTTCTTCTATACTTTTCTCCCCGTTCCATACCTACAAGTGAGAACGTGAAAAAATATCTACTTACTCATGGCCAGGATTTATCTGACATTTTTTTATCAGAGTATTTAATAAGATGTCAAGCACAATGTGGAGTACCTGATGAAATTTCTGAACCTCAGGTTATGGGGGCCCTTTTACGTCATTGGCCTGTTAATAATCCTGGTACTGATGTGGATGATCGAGGCGATCCGTCCGAAAGGAATAGCGCTGTGGATAGGTAGCCTGTTGATCCTCATCGGGGTTATTTTCAACTTTTATATGATGTATGGTGAGATCAAGGCCCATGAAGAAAAAGAGGACAGAAACAGAGAATTGTCGGGTCTGGATCCGCTCCCGAAGAAACGCAGTCTGCTGAAAAGGGGTTAATTGGTTATTCAGTCTTCTGAAATACCTTCAGCATCGGCTTGTATGGTTTGAAGAGGTGCTCAACGTCTTTTGCCATGTACTCTGACATCCCCATGATATAAAAACCGTCTTTGCCGAGGCTCTCATGCACGAGTTTCACGAGATCTTTCTTCTGCTGCTCGTTGAAGTAGATGGTAACATTCCTGCATGAGACCATATCTATCATTCTTGATACCGGACCAGACATCATCAGGTCATGGGCCTGGAACCTGACCACCTGCTTGATATGATCCTTTATGTAGAATTTTCCATCCTCCTTCTTGTCAAAATGTTTCGTTATCTGCGTTTCGGTCATATTTTCCAGGGCATTCTTCTCGTATGCCCCGATTTTTGCCTTCTTGAGCATCTCTTCGTCGATGTCAGTGGCAATAATAGCCCCATTGTATGCAGGACCGGTCTTCCCGAGTTCATAGAGAATGATGGCATAGGTGTATGGTTCTTCACCTGACGAGCATCCGGCACTCCAGATCTTTATATTTCGTTTGTCTTTCAGAATTGCCGGAAATATCTCTTTTTTTACCAGATCGAAGACTTCCAGATCACGGAAGAACTTGGTGACATTGATGGTCAGGGCGTTTCTGAGTTTCTCTTCTTCTTCAGGGTGAGTACGAAGATACTGGTGATACTCAACAAAATCTTTTGATCTCGTTGAGTTCATACGCGAGAGCATTCGTCGTTTGATGTAGTCCTGTTTGTAATTTGTCAGCTGAATCTTCAGGCGCTTCTGGACGTCCTGTATCAGTTCGGGCAGCCCTTTTTCACTTACCTGGGGTACTGATATCTGGGGAAAAACCGGGGTTGGGAGTTTTTTTTCCATATTTGTGCCTGAGTGAAATGAGTGGATCAAAGAGTTATTCAGGAACATCCCTGAATGTCATGCAGTATCTTCTGGATGTCAAGCCAGATAATGAGCGTTGTCTCCTGGCTGACTTCACTACGTTTCTCAAGAACATCATCGTGGGTTATTTTTATGATCCCTTTGATGTGGGTCTTAATCTGTGTTGCGATGTCGTCACCAAGCATTGAGACATGCCTTCCCATGATCTCGGTGACACTCTGGACATTATCCACGATGATGCCGACATGTTCCCCTCCTGTTACATCCGACGGAATGATGATGATCTTCTGCCCTGACCGGTCACTGCGTGACCGTTGCCCGAGCAGTATTGCCAGATCAATCACATGGGTCACTTCTCCTCTCAGATTGATGATCCCTATTACATACGGAGGGGTCCTTGGAAGCGGAGTAATTGGCTGAATCTCAACTACCTCCCTGACCATAGTGATATCTATTGCATACCGGTCTTCGTTCAGTTCGAACTCAACGATATCTATCTGCTCGGTCGAATCAATCTGACTTGATACTGTACTGATTCCCTGCTCTTCTCTTATTAATTTCAGTTCACTCTCAAGGGACAGGATCTTCTTCTCTAACGAATTGATCCTGGTGTGTTCAGTGGTGACATCGAGGTACCAGAACTTCTGACCTGCTTCTTCCCCGTTGTTTGTCCCGACTGCCTCCCTGAACCAGAACTCGCCTGAGGGAAATGATGCATGCACGATACCCGGAGGTTCAAAGACCATGATTTTCTGCCTCATCTGCCCGGTAAAAAATTCTGACCCGGTACCGGCAATTTTACAGAAACTCTCATTAACTCTTACAATCGACCCGGTCATATCTGTCTCAAGCACCGGGACAGGAAGATCATTGATATCAGAAAGGCAGTTTGCAGAACTGGTATCAGATGCCTGGACTGCCGACCTCTCTTCTTCTGGTTGTGCAGGTTTCTCTGGCTGTGCCTTGGTTTCTGTTTGAGAATATCCGGTCTTCTCATCTGACTGAGTGATCGGTTGCAGGATTAGGATGACTGAGACTCCGGTACCTGATGCTCCGACCGGTACAACCATCCCTGAGTTCTCCTGGACTCCCCATGTGGTTTCGAGTCTGATGACATCGGGGAGGAACTGCACATCTGTTGCGTCCTGCAGGAGGACTGCATCAGGGACAGTCACACCGATATCACGAACATCTGTTCCGGTAAGATCAGCCGGACTGATTCCTGTCAGCTCGGTGAATCCTTCGTTTGCATGCATCACCCGTGCATGCTTGTCCAGAAGTGCTGCTGCCGCAGGGTTCAGGTCCAGCAGCATCCTGAGCATCAGATCAATTGTGGATGCTGATGGCAGAGCTGTAGTTTCCGTCTCTTCAGGCTCAGGTTCCTGATCATCAATTATCGGAACCCCTGCAATCAGAAGAAGGGGTTCGTCTTCAGAGACTCCCACTGGGGTAATTCCAAAGAAGACTTCTTCTTCGCTTCCATCAGGACGGGTTATCAGCGCTTCTGTCTGGCCTGGTGCAGGAGCATTCAGCACTGCTACGATATTCTCTGCATCCTGGTATCTGATGCCGCAACTACCGATATCACGGAGATATAGGTTCTCTTTCCCTCTGCCAACAAGAGAACAGAATGCCTGATTGCAGGCTGTAATGGTGCGGTACTGATCAACAACAACTGCCGGAATCGGGAAGTGTTCAAATGCCAGCAAGGCAGGGCTCGGTGCATCCACTTTAGTCGGCAGAGGTTCAGGGATATCCTGCTGCTCATCAGCCGGTACCTGGAATGTATTCTCTATCTCTGCCTCTGTTGTTAACTCTGCTACTGCCGGTTCCAGGGGCTTCGTTGTTTTTACAAGGATAACGAGAGATATCGCTTCGTGGTCGAATGGGACCACGGGAGGAGTTAAGGTAACGATTGAGTATGTTTCGTTATCAGGTCCTGTTATGATCAGATCGTCAGGGAAATAGGTACTGAGTGGAGGGTGTGATGTGGTGATACTGCTGCGGGCTATTGAGAAGAGGGTACAGAAGGCATTGTTTGCATCGTATAAGCTCCGATCAGAGCCGGTGAGTACCATCGGAACGTCGTGGTACTGAAAGATCTCAAGTGCCCTGTCAAACTCGGTATGGGAGGTGATCAGATCATTGAGATATGACTCACGTTCTGAAGAGAGCTGAATATTCTCGGTCTGCAGGCCGGATATCTGTTCACTCTTAAGCAGCAGTCTTGACTGAAGGTCTGCATTCTCTGCCTTCTGCTGGTTGATGGCCTTTACCAGCGTGATAAGCCGGGAGACAATTGGTTCAAAGACTGCTGGTATCTCAAGAGGTGCAGAATCCTCGGCTTCACTAATCTTCCTGACAACCTCGGTTACTTCTGATACCGGAATGGATTCCATCTGGGGCACTGAAACTCCAGCCCCGGTGAACAGGGCCCGGCGGCCCGAACGGTTCATCTTCTGTTCCTCTGTCATCCCATCATCACCCCTGATCCAGAGCCTGCGCCACCTGTTCGAATGCCTTTGCAGCAGGATCATCAGGATTTGAAAACGCAAGCGGCATTCCCCGTCTGTTTGACAATCCCACCTGAAGACTATCAGGAACCTGAATTACCGTGCCCACTTCACGTTTCATCTGTTCCTCAAGGATCTGTTTTATCTCATCTGCCTGTTCAGGCTTTCCAGTTTGTCTTTTAAATCGGGCAGAGAATTTTGAGAAGAATGATTCTTCAGGTACCGGGAGACTCCACCTGTTGAGCACAGCCATCCTGATCTGGATCTTCTTATTCAGTATCTCTTCGATGTCGGTCAGGATCATCCTGATGTTCTCGTACCCGTTCAGGGCAAAACTGTCTGGTGAGAAGACAATCACGGTTCTGTCCGCTGCAATAAGTCCGTTCAGGAGAAACTGGCCCAGAAACGGAGGTGTATCTATCAGGATGTGATCATACCGCTCCTTTAGGGATACGATATCTCTGGCGAGAATTTCGTACCGGTCAGGGTTCTGGTAAAGCAGGGGTTCTGCACCAACCAGATCCAGATGAGAGGGGATGAGATCGATATTGGATATTGTGCGGATGATCAGGTTGGCAAGCGGAATCGGCTCGGCATCAGGGCTGCTCTGTGAAGAGTAATAGTGGTAGATATTATGAGCCGGTGTGTCAGGATGAATCCCAAGCCCGAGGGTAGCATTGGCCTGGGGATCGGTGTCAATTACCAGAACCCGGCGACCTGACTTTACCAGAAATCCCGCAGCCTGAAGGCAGGTTGTGGTCTTTCCGGTTCCTCCTTTATGATGAGCAAACGCTGTGACCGTTATCAGGATCCCCTCTTATACCGTACATCCTGAGGCATTTATATTTATTATTACCGCTTTCCGGATTTTTCTTTCGACCCCGGGCCTCGCAGATTGGGTGACTCATGCTGTTCGTCTTTTCTTCTGTACTCAAAGATCTGTCCCTGATATCCTGGGATGTTTCAGGGATACGTGATCTTTTATATCTCATGTTCATATTACTCATTAATTATGGCCGATCCTTCAGTCTTTGAACTGAGAAAGTTCGTAGCTCCGGAGATCGTGTACGGAAACGGGGCACGACTTCTGGCTGGCAGGTTTGCCTCTATATTTCAGGCAGAGACCGTCCTGGTAGTCACAGATCAGGGTGTCATCAGTTCAGGCATTACTGCTGATGTCCTTCAGAGTCTTGAAGAGGCCGGTATCAGGTACTCAGTCTTCTCTGATGTCCAGCCAAATCCACGTGCAGAATCTGTCATGGAAGGAGCACTGATTTACAAGGAGAATCACTGCACCGGAATCATCGCGGTGGGTGGTGGCTCGCCCATCGACTGTGCGAAAGGTATTGGCATTGTCAGTTCAAACAACAGGCACATTCTGGAGTTTGAAGGAGTTGACAAGGTTGAGATTCCTGCACCACCACTCATCTGTATTCCGACGACCTCAGGGAGCAGTGCCGATGTCTCTCAGTTTGCCATCATCTCTGATCAGGATCGGAAGGTGAAGATAGCGATCATCTCTAAAACCCTGGTGCCTGATGTTGCACTGATCGATCCTGCCACACTCCTGACGCTTGACCGTGACCTGACGCTTCACACTGTCCTTGACGCCCTGACCCATGCAGTTGAGGCGTATGTCTCAAATGCTCATTCTTCGATCACAGATATTCATGCCCTTGAGGCAATCAGACTGATCTGGTCATACCTACCGCTTGTTATGCAGGAGCCTGCAAACCTCGAGTTACGTGCCTACACCATGCTTGCAAGTATGCATGCAGGCCTTGCCTTCTCGAATGCAAGCCTGGGTGCCGTGCATGCGATGGCTCACAGTCTTGGCGGGTTTCTGGATCTGCCCCATGGCATGTGTAATGCCTTGCTTTTGCCGTCAGTGATCCACTATAACTATCCCGGAGCAGCGGAGCGGTATGACACTATCGGTAGGCTGATGGAGATTGATATGACCGGAAGCTCAGGGGAAGCACGAATGAGTTCTCTTCTCTCCGGCCTATCAGATTTCTATAAAACCGTAGGATTCTCAGGCACCCTCTCCGGTGTCGGTGTGCATAAATCCCATCTTGCAGATCTGACCGAAAAAGCGATAGTGGATGCCTGCATGGTTACCAATCCCCGCAGGATCGAACGTGAAGATCTGCTAAGAATTTATGAGTCAGCACTCTGACCGGCTTGTCGGTCTTGAACCGGTTGTTGATGCAGCCTGCCGGGTTTTGATAGTCGGAAGTTTCCCGTCTGCCCTCTCACTTCAGGCTGGTCAGTACTACGCGAATCCCCACAATGACTTCTGGAGGATCATGGAGGTTGTGACCTGTATACCCACCGGTATTTCCTACCACACCCGGCTCTCCTATCTTCTCTCCCAAGGTATTGGTCTGTGGGACGTGGTAAGTTCATGCACCCGAACAGGGAGTGCGGACGCAGCCATCAGAGATCCTGAACCGGCCGCCATTGGTTCACTCCTGATCCACTATCCTGGCATCAGCGCCATTTTCTGTAATGGAAGGCGTGCGGAAGCAGGGCTTGACCAGGCTCTGATGCAGGGTTCTGACAACGAAAAAAGAGCAGTGCACATTGGATACCTCCCGTCCAGCAGTCCTGCACATGCTGTCCGGTTTGAAGAGAAGTGCCGGTCATGGATGGTACTTAAAGAGTATATCAATCCCTGACGATGACAGTCGTCTCTTCTACTGCATTACAATCCGGTGAATAAGGGACATAATTCCTGGTTTCATCTCTTTTTTCTGCGATGGTGAAAAAGGACTCATGAAAGCAGGAGGAGCAGCAAACATCTCCTCGTTCATGCGGTCAGAGATCTCGTCAAAGATCTTCTTGTATGCAGTGCAATGTGGATCAACTCCTGACAACCGCCCCTGGTCAGGTGCAATGGCGTTGTAAGGGCACCCTCCACGACAATAGGATATGTGCCGGCAGGACCCGCATACCTGATCAACATACGACTTGAACTCATGCATCTTCTTCCAGGCCTCGCTCTGTGAGAGATCTTCGACACCCGGTCTGTCATAGACAGATCCCATCACCCATTGTTCCATCCCGACAAACCGGTAACAGGGGTAAATACTCCCGTCAGGTCCGATAGCAAAGGTGTTTGCCATACAGTCGGCATAGGTGCAGACAGTCCCATGCCTTGTAAAGACACACCGGCAGAGATCATTGATATTCATGATCTCAAGGTCACCCTGATATTCAAGAGCCTGATCGAGCAGGTAGACGAGCAGTGATCCGTATTCTTCCGGGGGAAGAGCCCACTGTTCAGGTTCCTCACTGCGAAGTGACGGAAGGGCTGGATGAAGTTTCATGGTGAAACCCTTCTCTTTAAAGAACCTGACGATTGCATCCTTCTCCTTCACCGACCGGTTGGTAAAGGTGCAGATGAACCTGACATCGAGCCCGTGTGCCCTGGCTATCTCGTACCCCGCCATCGTCTTCTGGTAATACCCTTCTCCCCGCTGTGAGTCGGTCAGCATCTCGGGACCATCGATACTTGATCCGATCGGGATGTGGTATGAAGCAAATATCTCTGCTATCTCATCGGTCATTCTCCACAGGTTGGTCTGAATAGCAAATGCCGGGGTGTTCTTTTCCAGTCCTTCTGCCAGCATAGGGAGGGCAGATCTGAAGAAGTCCGGTCCTGCGAGAAGCGGCTCTCCACCGTGGAATGTGACAGTAAGCGGATCATCGCGAAATCCTGAAAGCCACGAGACGGTTGCCCTTACCGTGTCCAGATTCATGACCGGTGATCCCTCCTCAGAGCTCCAGCAGTAATGACACTGCGAAGGGCATCCAAGGGTCGGGATGATCATGATGTGGAACGGGGTCTTCATACTCATACATTCTTCCCACTCCCTCATAGGGTTACGCGTAGAAAACTGAAGCTGATATTACATTCCTCCATGGAGTGAAGAAACCTTATAATTTGGAACACCGTAATTTCTACGGCGTTTTCTGACGTTTACTATCTCGCTATGAGGATCTATGAGCATTCAAATTCAATCGTACAAATATTCTGGAATTATTTTTATTGTCCTGTCTGTACTGGCTCTCTCAACCTTCCCTGCCAGTGCCACCATATTTTCAGAGAATGGATCAAATGTTACAGCATCAGATCTCTACAATCTGACGAACAGCACAACAACTGTTCCTGGCAATATCTCCCCGGCATTCTTCTTTGATCCTGATTGTGGTGCCTGTGGTCCGGCTCATGAGTATATTGAGGCATATGTTGCAGATCACCCGGGGATAGATCTCCATGTGGTGAACCTTTCTACAGGGAATGAGTCACAAGACCTGCTGAACGCCTATTACGGCACATACAACCGAGAGTGGATGAACATTCCAGTGGCGTTTATCGGTCCGATGGGGCTTGAAGGAACTGACGAGGTCATCAATAACTTTGACGGATTGCACTCCTGGTACGAGTCGCATAAGGATTCCAAGAATACCTGATACAAATCCCTTTTTGTGTTCTTTTCATTGAAGTGAACAGACCCATTCTATGCGTATGAGTTCTGCGGATCGAATAAGTTCATAGGTTCTCTGATTCTATTGATTGTATCTGGGTGGGCTTGGTGGCTGTGCGAATATTATACGTAGATGATGAACCCGGCTTTCGCAATCTTGGAAAAGATTTCCTTGAGATGACCGGTGGATTCGCAGTAGATGTGGCAGACTCTGCTGAAAATGCCCTGACCCTTCTCTCCGATACTTCCTATGATGTCATCATATCAGATTACCACATGCATGGCATGACTGGCGTCGATTTTTTACGCCAGATCAGGAGTTTTGACTCCTCAATCCCGTTCATTATCTTTACCGGTCAGGGGGATGAGGATGTAGTTATTGAAGCCCTCAATGCCGGTGCTGACTTCTATCTGAAGAAAGGCTCTGAGTCAGGTCCCCAGTTTCTCGAACTTACGCAGGTGATCAACATCCTGGTCTCCCGATCACAGTCGATCAGCCGTCTGAAAGAGAGTGAGGAGAAGTTCAGGACAATCGCCGAGTATACACATGAATGGATGTACTGGCTTGGGCCAACTGGTGATGTGATCTACATCTCCCCCTCCTGTGAGGATATCACGGGGTATACCAGGGAAGAGTTCAGCCTGGATCCAGCTCTGATCAATACTATTGTATTCAGGGATGATCGTGCTGAATGGGATACTCATCAGCAGATCGACATTCAGACTTACAGGCTGCTGAGTCTTGATTTCAGGATCGTTCATAAAAACGGAGACGTCAGGTGGATCAGTCATGTCTGCCAGGCTGTTTATAATTCAGATGGGAATTTTGCAGGGAGGAGAACCAGTAACCGTGATGTTACCCGGAGAAAAGAAGCCGAATCCCGTGCAATCATCGAACGTGATAACTTTCTCAAGATATTCAGGGCGGCACCCATCGGACTTCTTCTCCTTGATCATGACCTGAAGATCGATCAGATCAATGATGTGATCTCAACAATAGTGCTCCATGACCCTGCAGAGATAATCGGGAACCGGGTAGGCAACGGGTTATCCTGTCAGCATAGTCTGGACCATCCGAATGGATGCGGGTATGGAACTGCATGCCCAGAATGTCCTCTTCGTAACGCCATAGATACCGTGCTTAAGGAGGGGACGAGTGTGCACGGGGCAATTCTCCCGCTGACCCTTCTTTTCGGTGGCAGCCAACACCTGCGGTGGCTCAGCGTCAATGCCGAACCTCTTGAGATCGAAGGTAGTATCCATGTGATCGTTGCTATCGATGACATCACAGAAAATCGTGAGATGGAGATTGCCCTCAGTGAGAGTGAGGCGAAGTTCAGGACCTTGTCAGTCTCGATCCCTGCCGGAATTCTTACCTATCAGCGTAACTACTGGACCTATGCAAATCCTGCTGCTGAAAAGATATCTGGTTACACGCAGGCTGAACTCCTGTCTATGCACTTCTGGGATCTGATTCATCCGGATTATCAGGAGTCACTGAGGGAACTGGGTCTTTCCAGGCAGGCTGGACTGTCATCTGGCAACAGACAGTTTGAGCTCATCGTCATAAACAAGAACGGTGAAGAGCGGTGGGTTGAACTGAATGCAAGTTCTGTAACAATCAGAGGAGAGGTTGCCGGTCTTATCACCGTTTTTGATGTTACCGAGCGCAAAAACATCGAGAGACAACTTGTCCTCAGTGAAGAGAAGTACAGGTCTATATTTGAAAACCAGATCGATCTCTTCTACCAGACAGATATCAATGGAGTTATCCAGACCCTCTCACCCTCCTGTCTAAAACTTGCCGGTTATACCCCCACAGAACTGGTAGGCCACTCTGTCCTCGACTTGTACGCAGATCCTATCCAGAAAAAAAACCTGAACGAGAAACTGATCAAGGATGGAATTGTATATGATTTTGAAACTGTCCTTATAGACCGCAAAGGAACGCATGTTCCAGTCTCCATCAACAGCCATATCATCTATGATAATGCCGGGCTTCCTGTCAGGATAGAGGGTACCATCAGGGACATTACAGAAAGAAAAAATGCTGAAAATGCTCTCCGGAGAAGCGAAGAGCATTATCGTTCTCTCTTTGAAAATATGCTGGAAGGGTTTGCCTACTGCAGGATGATGTATGATGAGTCCGGCTCTCCCGCTGACTGGTTATACCTCCAGGTAAACCAGGCGTATGAAAGGATATTCGGGGTCTCCACGATTCAGGGGAGAACAGTCACAGAACTCATTCCCGGAATCAGGGATGCCAATCCTGAACTCTTTGAGATCTACAATGATGTTGTTCTGTCTGGTCTGCCAAAGACATGTGAAGTATATCTGCCTCTACTTGATTCATGGCACAGCATATCTGCGTACCGGCCTGAAGAGGGTCACTTCGTTATCATCTTTGAGGATATCACACAGAGAAAACGATCAGAACAGATGCTCCACAAACTGATCGCAGAGCAAAGAACTATTCTTGAGAATGTTCCTGCCATGATCTGGTACAAGGATACAAAAAATAATTTTGTCAAAGTTAACCCTGCTGCTGCACATGCCTTCGGGATGAAGGTCGATGAGATTGAGGGTAAAAATTATGTTGAGCTCTTCCCAACCACTCCTGATCGGTACTATGCAGATGATCTGGAGGTTATCAATTCAGGCATTGCCAAACTTGGTATCATCGAGCCCCTGCATATTGCACATGGTGCGCATATCTGGGTTCAGACCGACAAAGTCCCACTGCGGGATCAGGACGGAACTATCATCGGAGTGCTTGTAGTCAGTGGGGACATCACTGAACGGAAAAAAGCAAAGGATGCAATCACTCTGGCACACAAGAAACTCAATCTCCTGTCAAATATTACTCGGCATGATGTTGTCAACCAACTCCAGGGTCTGTTTGTAACACTTGATATTGCCAGAACGGATCCCCTGGGCCCTGATACACTGATAATGATTGAGAAAGCAGATATGTTTGCTCACAATATTGAGCGCCAGATTGCTTTCACCCGTGACTACCAGGATATCGGTTTAGCCTCTCCTGTCTGGGCTGATCTCTATGAGACTATCAACGAGGCTGTCACTGCATTCAGGGAGATTTCGGTGAGGATTTTCATTGACAATGACTCCGTGAAGATCTACGCAGATCCCCTTCTTGTGAAAGTGTTTCACAACCTCATCGATAATGCTCTCAGGTACGGGGAGAAGATATCTGAGATCAGGTTCTCGGGATCAGCAGGCCCTGCAGGGTATACGATCATATGTGAAGATGACGGAGTCGGCATTCCCGATCAGTTCAAGCAGAAGATCTTTAACCGAGAATACTTCAAACACACCGGTTTTGGTCTGAATCTTTCACGTGAGATCCTTGAGATAACCGGCATTACAATCATTGAGAATGGTGAGGTAGGAAAGGGTGCCCGGTTTGAGATCATGGTTCCTCCTGATGGGTACCGCATCAGCCAGGATTCAGAAAAACTATTGTCTTAACCCGATCTCTCCCGATTTAAACGGGCACGGTATGCCCGGCCTTCTCCAAATGCAACACCGGCAGCAGGGCCCAGACTCCTGTATGATGGCCCGGCAAGCACCATCGGGTTTATTTTATCAGGATCTGGCTTGTCATCATCAAGACATTCTGTGCTTGCATAATACTCAATGATCTCCCCTATGAAGACCTCATTATATGGGAGATCGACAGTCCTGATCACCCTGCATACAAAGTTTACCGGACACTCCTCGATCATCGGAGCGGATCGCTCATTCCCATAAAAGGTTGTGAAGATCCCGCTTTTATCAACATCACGGCCTGACACAAGCCCGCAGAAGTCAGCCTTCTGCACGAGTTCTGCCGGGGGAATATTAACACTGAAAAATCCGGTTTCTCTGATCCCCTCGTTTGAGTAATGGGATTTCATGGACGAGATGTATACGATCGGAGGCTGAAGGGACATGATCCCGAATGCTCCAAGGGTCATGTAGTTTTCCCTTCTATGAATCAGGGATCCTGCAATAACAACCGGGAGAGTAACTTCTGGCGGCTGGGGTGGAAGTTGTATCTTCTCCATTGTTACTCCATCTTACCTAATGCAGGACAGAAGTATATTGAATTATTTTCTGATGATCTCTCTGATCCGGCTGAGCATGAGCATCTGCTGATCATGCCCTTCACATATTCCATCGCGAAGTTCATCAAGAATTGCATCAACCGGCTCAGCAAGGGAAAAGACCTTTACCGGACGTCCTTTGTTCGCGGTAATTAGACTGGCAACTATAACCCACTTCCTCTTTGTAAGGCCGGTTATCGCAACACTCACCTCGGGCTGGCGAAGATCGGCAATTCGTTCAATTTCCCTTGATGTCAGTTCTGCTCCCCTGAAGAAGACAACCAGGATACGTGCCTCATTCATCTTCAGCCCGACTTCGACGAGCAGACGAATGACCTCATTCTCCGTATCAGTTAATTCAGGTATAAAAGAAGACCCCATCAGCTTCCCGTGATTTATTCTTACTTTATTATTATAATAATTTTATTGATTTGATCTGTGGAGAAATATTCTCTTATTTCTAAGTTTTCGCCAATAATTTCGTGAATATCAGTTTTTTAGATATGGGGATTCTGCCTGTCACGATCTCTGTGTATGTGAACAGAATCATTTGAAATTCACAGTTCAGAACCATGTAATGCCGGCTTAATGATGACGGTTCCTTTATGTACAAGTGAATATAATACACTCATATCGTGAAGACCGTTCTGTATGTGGATGATGAGCCTGCACTCCTGGACATCGCCCGGTTGTTTCTTGAGAAGACGAGTGAGTTCAGGGTTCTTACAGCTGAGACGGCAAAAGAAGGTCTTGAGATCATCAGCACCACCCATCCTGATGCAATCGTGTCAGATTACCAGATGCCGGGGATGGATGGTCTGGAGTTTCTGAAGACGGTACGTCATGACAGTGCCATCCCTTTTATCATGTTCACCGGAAGGGGGAGCGAGATGATCGCCATGGAAGCGACAAACAGCGGAGCGGATTACTATATACAGAAAGGAGCAGATCCCAGAGCACTCTTTGCCGAGCTTACATACAAACTCAGACTCGCTCTCTCTGATCGCAGAGATGAGACAGAAGAGCAGCGGTCAAAAAAGACGATCAGGACTCTCATCGACAAGACGTACAACGCGGTGATCATTCATAACGAGGAGGGTAAGATCCTCGATGTCAACTCCAGGATGATGGAGATGTTTCAGGTCACCCGTGATGAAGCACTGAAATATTCTATCGATGATCTGTCAGGACCTGGATCCCCGACCGCTGTACTGTCTGATGTCATGAAGAAGGTTCTTGCAGGTGAGGATCAGTTCCTGGTCTGGGAGGCACGCAGACCACATGACGGATCTGTGTTTCCCATTGAAAAATTCCTGACCCGGATTAACTTTGGAAAAAATGATTATATCCTCTGTAATATCAGGGATGTTTCAAAGTCAGAGAAGAAGCTTGAGACAGATGCGGTGATTCTATCAGCGGCTGATAATGCACCTGAAGGTATAATCTGCACAGATTCAGAAGGAAAGATCCTGTATCTGAACAAGACCTGGAGTGACAGGCTGGGTATCCCTCAGTCTGACCTGACTACTGCAACCATTTATACCATTGATCCTTCACTCACATCCGAACTCATCTCTCAGTATGCTGCTGCTCCAGATGGCACGACTGCCGCATTGAGCACAACTCACCAGGGACCGAAAGGTCCGGTTCAGGTTGACCTTTACTGCACAAAACAAAACCTGAATGGCAGGGTTATTCTCTGCTGGTATGCGAGGGAGAAGGCCAGATCTCCCTGATATGTACCTTATGTACTTTTTCAAAACTGCTGAGTTTGATTCTATTGTGGTATAAGTATATATTCTTCTAGGGCGACTCAATCATGTGTTATCATCCCTATTTTACGGGATATCACGTGTCGCACGCAGAGAGTGGGGTGAGGTGTGACTTTCGCTTCACCTCTGGTCGGGATATATCATGACCTGATCCAGAACATCAGTGTCCTTGTAATGCTGATTTTATTGTATGATCTCATTCCTGACAAGATATACCTACAGAAGAAGACACGGTTCTCACTTTATGTTGGGTTTATTTTTGCGTTTGCAGCGCTATTCGGGATATTGATTCCATGGAATGAGACAGCCCATCCTACCATGGGTATCAATGGCATCGTTTTACCTCTGTCCGGTATTGTTGGCGGGCCTGTCTCTGCAGGAATCATTGCTGTTTTTCTTCTTCTTTTTAAAGTTGCATTTGATATGGGACCTGATTCATCCGCAGATCTCCTACTGATGGGCATTTCAACAGTAATTGGAATTCTCTTTTTTTACTTGCAGAAGAAACGATCCCTCTCCTACTCTTCCACCTTCGTTTTCACCCTTTTTTCCTTTCTGGTGGGTATGGTTGCCTTTTTCGTCCTGCATTATATTCAGCCTCCAAATCCGGGATCTGAACCGATAAGACCCGATCTCCTCCTACAGATCCCCCTCATCATCTTCATCGGGCTCTTCATTCTTGGATCAGTGATCAACCTCATAGACCGGAAAAAGAACAGCGAGTTTGAGTTACTCTCCTACAAAAATCATCTTGAAGAACTGGTGGAACTCCGTACAACAGAACTCCAGCAGATGAGTGCTCTGCAGCAGGCGACCCTAGAATCCACTGCAGACGGGGTTGTCGTCGTTGATCTCCTTGGGAAGATTCAGAATTATAACAGGGTTGCGGCCCACATTCTCCATCTAGATCAGGAACATGGTTCTGGAGATTTGAAGATTCTGGATCTTATACACGAAGAGGCGGAGGATCCTGGTCATCTGGATGCGATACTTTCTCCTGTTTCTTTATCAGAAGAACAACTGGTATCAACAGATCTGCTCTTCAGATCAGGGAGGACCTACGAGGTCTATGTAACTCCACACCAGTTTCACGACCATATTATTGGAAGTGTGATCAACCTGCGGGATATAACTGACCGGAAAAATTCGGAAGATCGCCTCATACTTGTAAACCAGAAACTCTTCCTACTCTCAGGGATCACCCGGCATGACATTCTTAATCAACTGACTGCCCTTCGCCTATATCGTGATCTGATCAGCGATGAGAACAGTGATCAACTCATCGCAGGGTACACCGACAAGATGGATCAGATCATGGACACCATGCAACAGCAGGCAGAGTTTACCAGTGATTACCAGGATCTCGGGTTGTATGCACCGATATGGCAGAACCCGGCAGAGACATTTAAAAAAGCCGCAACATTGTTTACCGATCGCCAGATCTCCTTCTCAGTTACTGGTGAAGATGCAGAGATCTTAACTGATCGCCTCCTTGAACGGGTATTCTACAACCTGATTGACAATTCGATCAGGCATGGCGGGGTGATATCGGTAATCAGTCTGACTGCCATTCCATCTACCTCCTCCCTGCTCATCATGTACGAGGATAATGGTTCCGGGATTGTACCTGAAGAGAAGGAACAAATTTTTCAGAAAGGATTTGGAAAGAACACCGGATTTGGTATGTTCCTGATCCATGAGATCCTTTCTATCACAGGCATTGAGATCAGGGAGACCGGGGAGTTTGGAACAGGTGCGAGATTTGAGATAACTGTTCCAGAAGGGAAATTTCGGATCACAAGTGTTGACCCGGTTTCTTGAGGGTTGTGCCGGACTCTATCAACAAAAAGGAGTACGTTTCTGCCTGCATAGGGTCAGCGGGCAGGTTTTTGTATCAGGCCTGTTTCGGAGTAAGGGTTCCACCATTTTTCAGGGTAAAGGTCTTGCCCTTGAGATTATTGTTTGTTGTAAGGCTCTTGTCATAAGTTACAGTAAATCCGTTTCCGAAGATATTGGAGATTGTACCGTCCACAATTCCATCCGGATCAGTGAGAGAGGTGAGTGTTGAGTCAGCCGTTACGTTCCATGAACTTGTCTCATCAAGGTTGAGGGCTGATGTGTTTATCGAACCAGACAAGGTGGAGCCGTTCTTCAGGGTTACAGCGATGGAACTGATCGCGTCAGTCACGAGCGATCCTGTGAGTTGCTCGTTGTCAGCAATGAAGATCACGATCCCTCCATTTTTTCCTTCTGTACCCCACCGCGAGGTTCCGGCAGCCTTGATCAACAGGTCGGGTGTTCCTATCATCTTCACATTCTTCAGGGCTATCACCGAGTCGGTGTTGGTCACAAAGAACGCAGGTCCGGCTGTCGGTTCATACGATCCTCCATCCATGGTGAAGACACCGGTTCCGGTCTCAGCATCACCTGAGAAACTCTGATAGATCATGGTTCCTCCTGTTTTTTCTACACCACCTGACAGGGTAGTGTTGACGAGATGAATCGAATTAAACCCTTCAATTACAGCGGCCTCGGTTCCGACAGATTTCACTGTTGCATCGGTTACATTGATGACACCGGTTGAGTAGATACCCGGTGAATCAGCACCCGATGAGGAGATCGTACCGCGGGTAACGGTTACGGTCCCGCTCCCCCGGTCGGTTGCCAGGGGAGCTCCGTGGCTGCCTGTGGTGGTGATATCTACGTCGGTAAGGGTCAGAGTACCACCAAGTGTAGCCATAACTCCATGGCCTCCGTCTCCAGAAGCAGTGATCGTAAGGTTTTCAAGTGAGATTGAAGTGCCTTCACCGGTTGGGATTGCGCCGTTTGCCCCACTACCTGTTGTCGTGATGGAACCACCAGATATCACAACCGTGCTGGCATTATTTGCGAGTACAGCCCCATTGAGTCCGTAAAAACTGCTTGCGTCATTGTTTGATGTGTTGCCTGTTGTGCTGATCGTCGGGTTCGCAAGCGTCAGTGATCCCTTGTTGGTCACATAAATTGCAGAGAGATCAGGCGTGTCTGATGTAAATGTGTTATCTGATTCAGATGCTGTCTCTCCATCAACAGTGAAATTCCCGGCAAGGGTGTACGTTGTATTGGAGTTACCACCCGGGCCTCCTGGTGGAGCACCTGCAGGAGAGGCTCCACCGGCTGGCATGTCCGGAGGAGCCTGGCCATTGCCCATACCGCCTGGTCCCGGTGGCATTCCGGCTGGACCTGCCCCTGGGTTATTGTCAGAAGCTGCACTACATCCTGTAAAACCTGTAATCATGAGCAGGACAAGCAGGGTTACAGAAATATAACTGAACTGTATCATGGTATTACGCTCCTTTTAAACAGCAGATCTACCGCATGTTGGATACGGCAGAATGTCCATACTGGACATCTGGTATAGTCTGACCTGTTTTCATCAGTGAATCATAAAGAATTGGTAACGATCAGGTTGGAGATCTGGACCTGACAGTTGATAATGCCTAAAAAATAGCCCGGACACACGAAATATAAGCTCATATATTCTCTGAATTTTTAATCATCTCCATGATCTGGTATTGATATGGTGCAAAAGGAGAGCACAGTAAATCCTGTGATATATGGTAACTATTATACGCAGTATCTTATATGGGGACGGCAGAATACTCTCATCGAGTGATCATCATGGATGTGATTGGAAGTATTAGTGATGCATTCAGCTATGCATCAGAAGCAGTCGTCGGAAAGTGGGTCAGATGGATCATCCTCATTATTGCATCGGTCATCTTCCCGCTTATCATGGGATATACGCTCAGAATTATGAAGGGAGTAACACCAGCTCCTGAACCTGAAGACTACCTGGGTATGTTCATTGACGGCATTAAGATGCTTATCATTGGAATTGTCTATATGATCATCCCCTGCATCATCGGAGCATTGGTCTTCTCGTTAAGTGGAGGATTCGGGGCTCTCACCATGCTGATGACGAACGTGTCAAACCCGGGTGCATACCTTGGCATGCTGGTAGGAACACTGGGAATCTCATTCCTGATCTTCTTCATCGTGATGTTCATCTTCAGCCTGTTTGAGATCATCGGGATGGTTCAGTTTGCCAGAAGCGGAAGTATGGGTGCAGCCTTCGCCTTCAGCGAGATAATTGAGAGAATCGGAAAGATTGGGTGGGGTTCATATCTGATCGCTCTGATTCTTCTTTGCGTAATCTTCTTCGTTATCTATGGTATTCTCTCCCTGATCCCTGTCATTGGATGGCTGCTCACCTTTATCCTGATGCCATACCTCTCGATAGTAGGAGCCAGGTTCTACTCCACTCTCTACGATGCAGGCCAGTAGCCGGCATCACACCTTCCCCTTTTTGTGACCTGACCAAAACTGATAATCTCTCATCAGAGTGATATCTATTCTGTATCATCCCCTGCCCGGCGTCGGATGGACTCTCCACATTACGCCCTGCAGGGAAGGAATGTTATATGGATACGGGAATCACCGAATTTCTTTTGGTTTTTCAGACTGTGGTTCAGTGGATAGCGATCATCCTGTCCGCCTCTACTGGTGTGTATGATGCACGAAGAAACGGGCTTGACTACTTTGGAGCTCTGGTCATTGCGGTGATCGTCGCCGTGGGAGGCGGAACACTCCGTGATATTCTTCTGGGACGGTATCCTCTCTTCTGGCTCCAGGATCCGATCTACCTGATAAGCATCCTTGTTGTGGGTGTGATTGGAATCCTGCTTGTTCCGATCAGTACCGGATCATATCGAAGCGAAAAGTCGGCCCAGACCGATCTCTTCAACGCTGTGGTCAGGCTCATGTTCGGGACATCAGGCTCGTTTGCACTGATTGATGCCATTGCCCTGGGGATGTGGGCATACCTCGGGACGTACTATGCTCTTACCAGCGGTATCCCTCCGCTGGTTGCCCCTATCATGGGAGTGATCACTGCATCATTCGGTGGTGTGCTCAGGGATGTCTTCTTTGCAAAAATTCCTGAGATCTTCAGACCCGGCCAGTTTTATGCCATCGCGTCATTTGCCGGGGCGGCGGCGTACACCATCTGCTGGAATTTTATGATCCCGTACCCAGCCGGGTTTCTGGCCTGTATCGTGATCACGTTCGTGATACGGATGATATCTGTCAGGTACAATATCACCAGTTTCTGATTTTAAGAAAGGGGTATGTAATAACTACTCGTCTTCATCTTTGAGTTCGTACACGTATCGGGCAGCCTTCGGGTACATTGATCTGATGATCTCAGCAAGGTCTGTCCGCCCGAGTTTATATGGTGAAGGACCGAGTCGGCTGAAACAGGCGGTCACGTCCTGTGATGGCTGTACATCACGAATCTGCATGGATTCAAGTTCAGGGCCCGGATCATAATATCCAGTTAAATCAGTCGTCTCATCCTCTTCAGCGGGTATTACCCTGACATCCTCTGCACCGGCAACCGGCTGGGGATTGGTATACTGCAAAACCCCTTTAGCGATCTCATCACGTGTTTTTCCCCGGAGCAGGAAGAGGAGCAGGGGATCCGCGTTCACCTGGTTTCCAAGTGCCATGTAGGTGGCAACAATGTGACTACAGGTGTGATGGTCTGATTCGCAGTCGCACCGGTAGTCCAGATCCTCAAGTGATGCCGGTATGATATGAATGCCTGCCTCTTTCAGCATCTCGTCGAGTTCTTTGCTATAGTTATCTGAAAGAAGTTTTGTATACTGATCCTGGTTTGCTGCAAAGATCCGGTATACTACTTCCCAATCATCTCCGAGGTCTTCTATCCATACCGCTGCACGATGGGAGCCACCAACTGCCTCAAGCACCACCGTCTCAACTCCGCTCGGGTATAGCCCTTTCACAATCACCTGACCCCGTTCTGCAAGCCGTCTTCCTTTCACAAGCTGGGTGGTATCTTTTCCTGGCCTCATCATGCTGAGAAACTCTGTTGTCCACCATGACTCACCAAGAAGCTGCTGACGTGTCTTCTCATCTGCACTGCCTCTTACCATCAGAGATCATCCCCGAAGACCTGTTCACGAAGGCGAAGTACATCCATCAGTTCACCGTCAGGAAGTTCTGTCAGCCATTCTTCTCCAGCAGAGATCACCTGATCTGTTACGGCTCGTTTTCGTGCAATCATCTCATGGATCTGCTCTTCAAGGGTGCCTGCCGTGATCAACATGTGAACCTGAACGGTCTTTTTCTGCCCGATCCGGTACGTTCTGTCGGTTGCCTGATCTTCGACCGCCGGGTTCCACCATCTGTCGATGTGAAACACATGGTTTGCCCTCATGAGGTTCAGACCGGTACCTCCTGCCCTGAGTGATATCACAAAGAATCTGGGGCCGTCAGATTTGGCGAACCTGGCGATCATCTCCTCACGCTTGAGCCGTGGTGTTGATCCGATCAGGAGCAGCACTTCACGCTCAAGAGACTGGTGGAGAGTTTTTGCAAGATCCTTTGCAAATGTTGCATACTGGGTGAATATGATCGCTGCATCACCTTCGTCCCTGACCTCTTCAAGCATCTCGACAAGCCGTTGGACCTTCCCTGATCTTGACGGCTCCAACGTCGCGACGGTGCCATGCTCAGGATAGTTGCAGATCTGCTTCAGCCTTGTGAGTGCCGAGAGCACTCGTCCTTTTCTGGCAATTCCGACAACCGACTTGATATCATGTGCAAGCCCATTCACCGTGCTCTGGTACAGTGCAGCCTGTTCATGGGTAAGGGTGCAATAGATCTCCATCTCCATCTTTTCCGGGAGATCTGATATGACTGTATTGTCTGTCTTTACCCTTCTGAGCAGGAATGGCCTGATTATTCTTCGAAGTTCTACTGCTTTCTCATCTGCTCCCCCTTTCTCAATCGGGGTTGCATACATCTTCTGGAATGCAGAGAGTGAACCAAGGTATCCCTGGTTTATCGTCTCCATCAATGCCCAGAGTTCGGTGAGGTGGTTCTCGATTGGTGTTCCGGTGAGTGCAATCCTGTGATCTGCTTCAAGGGCTCTCACTGCCTGGAACTGCTTTGTCTGCGGGTTCTTAATATTCTGGACCTCGTCAAGGACAAGTGCTGAATAAGAACATCTGCAGAGGAGTTCCAGGTCACGGGGAACAAGTGCATATGAGGTGATGATCAGGTCCGACGACTTCACCTTATCAAGGAATGCATCCCCTTTCAGGCGTGATGAGCCATGATGAATGAAACAGGTGAGCGTAGGGGCAAACCGTGCCAGTTCGCGCTCCCAGTTTCCGATGATCGAGGTAGGACAGATTACCAGTACTGGTCCGGTGAGGTCTCCATTCTCTTTTACAGAAAGGAGGTATGCTATCGTCTGTGGAGTTTTGCCAAGACCCATATCATCCGCAAGGCAGGCCCCAAATCCAAGCGAGCGGCACCGAAGCAAAAACGACACTCCAGTCTCCTGGTACGGGCGGAGTGTCCCGCTGAAGGTGCTAGGAATCTGAACTTTAGTATGATACCATCCCTCCCTGACGCCTGCGATCAGTTCACTGGTCCAGTCATCACCTGGAGTAATGTCTAGATCTGAATCAGGATCTTCTGAACGTGCGACCATCTTAAGAAGTTCGGCAACCGATACCCGGTGTTTTTTATACTGTTTCTCGATAGTTCTGATCTTCAGTTCAAGTGCAGGTTGATCGATCGTCACCCAACGCCTGCCTGCCCTGACAGTCGAGGTCTGCTGCTCCACCATCTGTCTGAACGCTGCAGGTTCAATGAAGTCATCGCCGACCGCTATCCGATAGTCATAATGGAGCAGGCTCGCAACCCCCACCGTCGAGGTGATACTTTTCTCCTGCTGTCTTTGTATGGAGAACTCTATTCGTACGGGCTCTGCCGGCCTTCCCCACCAGTCCGGGCAGATGATCTCAATCCCGCTCTCACGTATGCAGGGAACAACATGACTCATGAACCTGATCAGATCTGACTCAGGAATCCTGATCATCACATCGAACTCGGATACGAGTGTCATTTGTGAATCAGGCAGGTTGGTGATATTCTGCACCGTTTTCGCTGTATTCTGTAGCAGTCTCTTCAGCTCTTCTTCCGCGGGTAAGGGAATTGGTATATTTTTTCCTTCTCCGAGTCGGCTTGCAGGGACCAGGATGTCTGGATGATCAGCAGACCGCACCAGGAATGTGATCGCCCATTCATACGACTGTTCTTCTGCTTCTTTGACTGAATGACTGACCGGTGTGATCTCTTCAATCCTTGCAACTGCTGTCCATGGGAGATCATCAGGGATATCAATACCATCAGTATCGGTCCATTGGTCAAACTTTCCTTTCCACCCATTCGTGATCTGGGGATTTGTGATCGGCATCCGGTGGCGTTCGCATCCCTGGAGGTAGTAGAGGACAGTCAGTTCCTGAGCATACTTCAGCCTCTCGATCGGAGAATAATTTGAGATCAGATCAATGGGATCTCCCTCTTCTGAGCAACGGATGATACGGGCGATCACCGATTCGATGAAGAGAGTTATTGTATCCGTTCTACTGAATTTTGAACCTCCCTCTGAAGATTTAAGAAAATGCTGCTGAATGGGAGCCATCGTTTTGGCCAACTGATTGATCCGTTGTGAATCATATGATGAGGGGAGGAGTTTCCACCTGGTACAGATGCCACCATTCTGGTATACTCCGGAAGATGGAAGGAACCGCCCCCTGATCACCATCTCTCTGGCAAGTAATGCACAGGTTCTCCAGAAACGAAGAGATCCCCCCTCAATCCACAACCCTGATGAGCTGCTTTCGGGGAGGGAGATTAAAAGTTCTGGCTGACAGAGGAGTACAGGAACCTGGAAGAGGGTCAGTGCATCCGGAGTTGTCTGGGAAATTTCTGCCCGCGATCTACGTTCTGGAGAAGTGATCAAAATTCCTTTTGAGGTTGGGAATTCGATCTGGCATGAGGAGGCCTGGCGTTCTGTAGATTGTTCCGCTCTTTTTTGCTTAAGACCTGATCCGATCAGCGATGTGAGGTACTCTGCGTTACTGGCAAATGGATGATCCTGTCCTGAGCCTGCATTAACAGCACTACTCCCGGTTCCTGGATTATCTTCTTCTCCGAATAGAATAAGAGAAAAAGGTTGATGAGGATTATACAGGGCATGCAGAATAGTTCTGGTATCTGAACGATGAGAGGATGACAAAGAGGCCTCCGATAACTCCCTATATTGTTATCTTCAGAGACTTTATGGTGTTCGGAGAGTCAGATAATGAAAATTTATGATCATTTTTTAGTGTAATCGTCCCTGCCCGCCTGCAGATAATTGTGTTTCCTCAGGAACTGCAGGATCTTTTCTGACTCAACCCACCGCTTATCGAGTTTGTCGATCAGGTGATTAATAGCCCGTACCTGTGTAAGTACGGGACCTGCGATAGATTCCTCGAGTTCATCAACGACGAGCGTGATAACAGTAAGTGGATTCTTGATCCCATCATTCAGGGTTGCCAGTTCGGCAAGGTTCTTCTCGATCTGCTGGATCATCCTGCCACGTTCTTCCTCATACTTTCGTTTCTGGGTGATATCTTCAATGATTGTCAGCCCTACCCGCTGCTCACCAATTAGAAAGAGCACACAGGTTACGAAGACGGGTATGACCTTATCATCAACTGATGTCAGGTCTATCTCTATGGTACATATCTCCCCTGCGTCGGACTGTGTTGCTTCGCCGAGGTTTAATTCTTCAACATTAAGGTACTTGCCTAGAATATCTTGATCAGTAAGAATATCAGAGAGCGATCTTCCGATTAACTTCTCTGCCTGAAGATTCATGTCTAGAATCTTCCCAGGTTCGCCTTCGGGAAACAGTTCGAAGAGGATCAGTCCGTGGGAGACATTGGCAAAGACCTGGCGATATTTTTGCTCGCTGATCTGGCTGCCGATCTCTGCCTTCTTCCGATCAGTCACATCAATGATCTGGGTCAGGTACCAATTCACTCCCTCGATTGAAGGATGGGGAACAGGACTCACTATCATGCGGAGATGACCGGTCCCTATCCGTGAAGAAGGAAACCTGAATCTGGATCTCATGAGATCAAAATCTACAGTAAGATCTGTATCCACCGATCTTCCGTTTATGATTGCTCTCCGCTCTTCTGTAGTAAGCAGCGGGTGATCGAACAGGCTGTCGGAGTTGAGCACACCTGCATCTGAAACGCCGAATATGGAGATCGCAGCAGAGTTTGCATCATTTAAATGTCCATCCTGATCATAGACCATAATGGCGATCGGTGAGAGATAGAAGAGACTCTTAAACTTCTGCTGACTCTCCTTCAGTTCATACTCTGCATGTCTCCTCTCGGTGATATCTATGGCTGTTCCAAAAAGGGCTGCTGGCTGCTCTTTGATATCTCTGATCAGCACAATGTTGATATTCAGCCAGATTAGCGAGCCGTCTTTTTTCCTGAGCTGAATCTCACGGTTCTCCAGTGATGATTCCTGCAATAATGATTCGACGATCTCCTTTCCCTCTTCAGGGCTGACAAATAGATCCCTGGGTATGTTCTGCACTGACTGCCTGAGTTGTTCAGGGTTTTCATAACCCAACATGGATGCAAAAGTAGGGTTCACAGAGAGGAACTGCCCTTCCGGACTGCTCTGAAAGAGTCCGATATTGGCACTATCAAAGATCATTCTGTACACCGATTGCCGTTCTAGTGAGTCCTTTCCTGCAAGGATGATTTCAGTCCTGTCATGGGCAGTCCCCTCCATACCAGTCACAATCCCTTTGTCAGAGATGATCAGATGGGCATGGATCGAAGCAAATGTGATAGAACCATCTTTTCTTTTTAAGGCAATGGTATTGTTTTGTATCTGATAATTCTCAAATAGAATTGCCCTGAGTGCAGGTCGTTCATCCGGGTTCTGAAAAAGGTCAGCAATTCGCACACCAATAAGTTCATCGCAGTTTGAATATCCTAGCATCCTGGCAGCACTCGGGCTGACCATCTCTAGAATGCCGTTAGGATCTGCCCTGAAGTAAGCATCCTCAAGATTATTGATGATCTGATGATATGACTCATCCTTCTTTTTTGCCAGTTTTTGTACGTCTTCTGCATGCCTGATATAATATGAGAGTCCGATCCCGGTAAGGCCAGTAAACACCATCATCACAAACGCTATCAGGCTAAGAAAGGTTCCCAGTGTTGAGATTCCCTGCTGATAAATATCACGTGGATATGTTACTCCAAATACCACCTGTTGACCACTCTGTTTATCTGGTATTTTTAGATACGCAGAGATCTCAGAGTTACTTTCTGTTATTACTCGGATTTCCGGACTCTGACTATTCCCTGGAAACAGTTTACTGCCTGTTTTTTCAGGTATGATCTCTATCCTTTTCTTCAGTACAAGGGATATTTCATCCAGAAATGGATCGGCGAAGTACCTCCCCATCACCACAGTTCCAACCGGTGAACTATTTTGTGTGTGATATATGATAGGAACAAATATGAGGATCCCTGAAACATCTCCATTTGAAAAGACAATCTTCTTTTTTTCCGGTAGCGGGGCCCTCCCGTCAGGAGTGTTGTTACCATGAGGGAGGTAAATCTGTAGAGCTGGGTTAATCAGTTCACCTTTTTCCGGCGGCATCGAGAGATCTATGTAGTAGAATGGAGTTCCTTTAAGGTCAAAAAAGCCTACGAAATTGATACCCATCTTTCTGAATGTCTCATCACTGATCTCTGCCTCTACAAATTGTGGGTATTTTCCCTCGATATATCTGGCCGTTGCATCCCATTCTCCATAATCAATTGCCGTATTTTCAAGGATATTCATCGAATTGTTCAGGGCATCCTGAAACCGGTGCATCCTGCTATTCATCTCATTCTCTTCAAAGGTCTGGTAAGTCCCGACAATAATGATTGATAGAAATGCAACTATTGAAGAGAAGAGGACGATAAATAAGACAATTGAAGTAATGAGGATAATCCGCGTCTTCTTGAATTCACGATACTCCGGATCTATCATGGTAGAATGTGATCAGTACCTGAATGTTTCTGTTCAGTGCGGTGTCAGACTCTCTCATAATATAGCCTGATTCAGTAAATGCATCTTCGATTCTGGATGAAAACCTCATCGGCTCTAAAAATTTTTTTCCAGAATATTGGGATATCAGGGTTGATTTTTAATAAAGATTTCCCTCACTGAAGATACAGACAAAAAGAGATTAAAGGCAGAAAATATTCATCTCGTCATGAGAGAATAGGTGATGTATGAAATTCTCTGGATTTGCATTTCTGTCTGTATTGACCATGATGCTATTCTTCTCATGTGTCAGTGCCCAGAGTTCAGATACAACCTGTTCGTTTGAGTTAACCGGAACGGTTGTATACCAGGACCTTGAAGGTGGGTTCTTCGGGATCATCACTGACACAGGAGATAAACTGCTTCCAACCAATCTCCCGGGTCAGTACGAGGTTGATGGTCTCCGGATATCAGGAACTGCTACTCAACAGACTGACATGGTCTCTGCCAACATGTGGGGAACCTTGGTCTCTGTAGAGAATGTCTCACCACTGAATGGAGGCGGTAAGGATGAACTGGCCTGGTACCCGGCTGTGAGCACGGAGCAGACCGCACCTGATGACCAGATCTTCAGGATACTGGGCAGGGTAGCAGCAGACCTGCAAAAAAGACTGGATACCATCGACGGGCAACTGGCTGATGTTGCGGCGAATATGAGTGGCAAAGAGTATTCAAAAGAGAACCAGGCCATTCTCCTGTCTTCGCTGGTTGAAAGCACGACTGGTAACCAGACCGGAGTGTATGAATCTTCTATTCTGGACAAGTCCGGCCATATTACCGCAGTGTACCCTAATGCGTATATACCATCAATCGGAACTGATCTTTCCAGGCAACCTCATATCGCTCGTCTACTTTCTTACCCTGCTCCAGGTATGAGTACTTACCTGAAGACCATTGAGGGGAAAGATGCCGTCATTATCACATACCCAGTCTTGTCAAAGCAGAAGACCGTTACCAGTTATGTCTCTTCACTGGTTTCTCCATCCGTGCTCGTCTCTCCTGATACAATGGAGGAACTTAAAGAGTCTGGATATTCACTCATGGTAGAACAGCCTGAAGGAACAATCCTCTCGGAGAGTGAGTCTGACCAGGTCGGGCGCTCTGCCTGGAATGATCCGGAATTTAATGCTTCCCCTTCATTACTCAAGACAGCAGTGCATCTGCAGAATGCCAGAGCCGGATATGATACATATTCAGGACTTAAAAATCAGGAAGTACAGGTTGCATGGACCACTGTAACACTCCATGGGGTACCATGGAGAGTCGCAGTCATGAATCCCTGATCTCTTTTCTCTTTTTATCCGGTTCAGATAGGATTATATCAGGCGTATTTCATGAGTCGCTTGATGTAGATCCGTGCCCAGAGATACCCTACAATTCCTCCAAGGATATCACCAATGACGATCCCGTACCACACTCCATGCTCACCAAGTCCAAAGACAACACCGAGCAGATATGCTGCAGACGCCATGAAAACCATATTCCTGAGTATGTTCAGGATCAGGGATGACAGACCCCGTCCGGTCCCCTGAAATATGGATGAGGACATAATTCCTGGTGGAACAAACGGGTAAAAGATACACATTGTTGCAAGAAACGCAGCAATAGCAGGGGCAAGGTGTGCACCTTCTGATGTGTAGGTGAAGATGAATGAGATCTGCGAGGCGAAGAGCCAGGTGATAATGCTTATAATGATCGCGATTCCCACGCCGAGCAGGATTGAAAAGTTGTGAATTATCGGGAATTTTTCGTAGTGTCGCCCTCCGTATGCTGCCCCGGTTACTGAGACGACCGAGGTTGAGATAGCCACAAGAGGGATTATTGCAAAGAAAACAACCCTCCATCCAGCTGTGTAAACTGCAACCGCATCGGTACTTGCAACCATTACCAGCATTGCATTGATGAAGATTGCAAGAAGTGACATGAGGAAGAACTCGCAACTCGCGGGCAGTCCGACTGCCAGCATGTCTTTCACATTCCTGGTCTCCTTGACGTTAACATTCCACGACAGGTTCACATATGTATCCCGTTTGATAAAAAACCAGTAAAGAAGAACCACAGTGACAAGCAGAAGAGATATGATCATCCCCCACGCAGCACCCGCGATACCCATCTTCATGTAATAGATCAGGATCGGATCAAGGATGATGTTCAGGATCGATGAGGCTCCCATCACATACATCGTCCGTTTGGTGTCACCTTCTGCCCTGAGAATTGCGTACGCGATATTTGTAAAGAGGATGAGAATAGTTCCTGCAAAAACGACATTCCCATATTCGATTGCTAGGTCAACGGTCTTTCCTGCACCGAAGAGAATCATCAGCGGGCGTGCCAGAGCAATCAGAAGTACAGTGATGATCACCGAGATGCCGAGTATCATCAGGATTGCCTGTACAGCCGCACCGTTTGCACCATCACGGTCCCCAGCTCCGATCCTCCTGGCAATTACTGATGTTACCCCGGCCCCGAGCCCGTTTCCAAGGCCGATAAGAACCATAAAGAGGGGAGTGATGAATCCTACCGCTGCAAGAGCATCAGAACCAAGACCCGCTACCCAGACTGCATTCACCAGGTTATAGGTCGACATCAGCAGCATTGCTACGATCATCGGAATAGAAAGTTTGAGGATCGCAACCTTGGGATCTCCTTTTAGCAGGTTTACACCCACAGTATTTTCAGGCATACTCATGCACACTCACCTCCTGTACAGCATGAGGCATAATCCTCTCCGATCTCTCTGACTCCTCTGATACTGGATCCTGCTGCTTTCAGGAGGAGATCCCTGAACTGGAAACTCTCATTGCCGATAAAAGACGCAGATACCGTGCCCTCCCATTCGGCATCTATCCGAATCAGTTCAGGTATGATGGAGATTCCTTTTTCGGAGAGAAAGAGTCTTACTGCCCGCCTGTTTTCAGGATCGATCGTTCTGATAACATAGTCTGCGTCCTCAAGTTTCCTGACAGATCGTGCAATCGTTCCTCTGTCTATGTGAAAATGTCGTGCAAGTGTCTCCTGGGTCACGTTCTGATGGTTCATAAGATACATCAGGATCGGGAACTGGCCACAGGAGAGATCAAGGGTTCGCAGATGATGGTTCAGAAAAACGGACTGGTTTCTGAAGATGATGGATGTTAATGCCCCTATCGCGATATCATGGGGGAGAAGAGGTTTCTCTGTCACCTTTACAGGTCGGTGCTTTTCTTATATATTGTTGTCACTGCAATAGTTCGCAATATAAAATATTGTCTGAACAATGATGGGCGTGTGATAGTTACCCGGAGATCTCTGTTGTCAGCAGCTTCGATCTACCATTTTCCGGATAACTGATGTATGCAACTTTTTTGTCAGATACTGTGGGCCATGCATCATTACCGGCATCAGTTGTGATCCTGAACTCAGAGCCTGATGACAGATTATACCCGTAGATGTCCCATTGCCTGTTACGTTCATCAGTCCACACGATGATATCACCGGAGATTGCCGGGAGCCACTGTCGTGCAGGATCGGATGTGATCTGAACCTGCTTTTTGGTTGTCAGGTTCTCTGCTATGATGTCAAAGTTTCCTCGTCTGTTTGACTGCCAGACCGCCCATCCATCTGATACAGATGGAAACCAGTCGGACGATGTTGAGTTTGTGATCTCAATCTCCAGGTTTTCAGGTATGTTATACGCATAGATGTCCCCTTCAGATTTGGGACCTCGTCTCCAATCCTCCCAGACTACCCAGTCTCCGTCGATATCAGGTTGCCACTGAACATCAGGCGCTATGCAGATCATCTGTTCTTTTCCTGTAGATATGTTGAATATTGCAGTATCCTGAGACCCGTTCCTCTCAGTAATGTATACAATCCTGTCACCAGATATGTGGGGTGTGGTCTCCCGATCAGAAAGGTTAGTGATCTGGGTGAGACTTCCTGTAGTAAGATTTTTCAGATAAATATTCCAGTACCCAGAACGCTTGTCCTGCCAGACAGCACGGTCTTTGTCAATATCTGGTCTGTACTGATTGCCCTCATGGTCAGAGAGATCCCACTGTTCTCCTGAAGAGGTGTTGATAAGCAGCACATCTGCATTATTCATGGTTGTCCTGCTCTCAAAGATGACCTGGTCATGATACAACCTGGGAAAAACCGGCCCATCCTTGTCTTCTCCAGTTTCCTGACCTGAATTCTGAATTATTAGTAGTATGACAATCACCGCTAATCCTACAAGAACAACCATTATGTGGACCCGTTTCGGATTTGTTCTGCTCATTGTAGGTTACCTGGGGATTATCTCACCTGATTCAGACCCTGAAAATAGTTTGTTCCCCTGCAGTCTGAAACACGGTCTTCATATCAGTCTTGATCATATATCGGTTATGGATAATTCCCAGTCAGGTTGTGCGGTGCGATACCCACTTCCGGGTCCTGGGATCCTTATTGCCCTCTCATCGAGCGGATGGCTCGGACTGCTCTCACTCATTACCTTTGGGGCAGATGAAGGTTATACATTTCTCGGAATAATCGTAATAACTCTGCTCTTCAAATATGCCCTGATCACCGGGCTTGGCAGATATACACTCGCAACTGGAAAGGATATCTTTGTAGGGATTGCCGAGACTCCCGGGCCAAAAAACTGGGCAGTCTGGCTACTCAATGGTGTCTATTATCTGGAGATTTTTATGCTTGGTTTCTCGTCGCTTGCGATGGCCAGGCTTCTGACCGAACTGGTTCATGTGAGTATTCCGCCGATTGCCTTCGTGTTTGTGATTTTTGTAACCATTTTTCTTCTGGTATCAGTCAACTCGTACTGGTTCTTCAGAAAGTTCCTGATGGGTGCCATCGGTATCATCATGGTTGGCCTTTGTGCAATGCTCTTTGCCATGCCACTCTCGGGGCATGATGTGATCTTTCTGAAACTCCTCGATCTGAGCACCTATATGAGTGTGTACGAGTCCTCGATCATTATGAGTAGTGTGGGCTCAGGGTTCTCACTCCTCTTCTACTCTGTCTGGCTTGTCAACCATCTCAAGGGATCGTCGGTACCTGGTAACAGGAGAGAGTTTCTCGGGCAGATCAAACTTGATGCTGCCCTTGGCATGTCTTCGCTCTTTCTGCTCTGCATCCTGTACCTCTCTGTTGGGTACGTGTTCCTGTATGAACACGGACTTGGAGCACCTGAATCTGATCTGACACTTGAGATCGTGCTGATGGTCACCAATCTGGGTTTCTTTGGCAATGGTATCTTTGTTGTCGTCTGTTTTGTTGCCCTGTTCTGTAGTATGCTTGGGGGTGTGTATGGTAGATCGAGGGTGCTACAGGTTACCCTCCCCCGGTCTATTCCCGGGTTTGTGATGACCAGAAAGGTGTACCTTGCAACAGTTCTGGTTCTGGTCTCCTCTGCATTTGTCTCCCAGTTCTTCTGGTCGATGGAACTCACTCGTAGTTTTGTGTCAATACGGCTCCTCCTTTTCAGCCTCATAGTTCTGATTCTTATTTGGATCGATCGCCGCCTGCAACCTGATGATCGGGGATCGGTATGGTGGTACATGATCATGGCAATCGGTGCAGGTGTATCATTCCTGATAGGATTGAACCTGCTATCCTGGTTGGTTTAATAACCTCGTAATTCTACAAAAAATGAAGTGTCAGAGATCCTCAATGGATCAGGGTTATTCCTGCTCTTTCCAGGCTGTGTACTTCTCCTGTTCGAGCAGTGTGTCAAGGATAACGAGGGCGGCCATAGTTTCTGCAACCGGAACGATCCTGATTGCTATGCAGGGATCATGCCTGCCTCCGACAGTGATAGACCTTTGATTTCCTGTCTTGTCAATCGTGTTCTGTGGCTTACAGATGGATGCCGTAGGTTTTACTGCAAGCCGAATTGTGATATCCTGCCCACTTGAGATCCCGCCCAGGATCCCGCCTGCATTGTTGGAAAGGTATCCTTCTGGTGTCATCGGGTCATTGTGCTCAGATCCCAACATCCCGGATGCTGCAAATCCTGATCCAATCTCGATCCCTTTCACACCACCGATACCCATGAGTGCTCCGGCAAGGAGAGCATCGAGTTTTCCGAAGACCGGATCTCCCAGCCCGGGCTGGCAGCCAGAGATGGTAAGGCTTACGATTCCTCCTACTGAGTCTCCCTTATCCCTGGCCTCTTTGATCTCCTTCTCAAAGAGTGCAGGATCTGACTCGCCATGAATTTCGACGATCCTTCCAGCAATTGAGATCTTCCTCTTCTTCAGGCAGATTGCAGCTATCGCCCCGGCTGCGACCCGTCCGGCCGTCTCCCGTCCTGAGGATCGTCCGCCTCCGCGGTGATCCCTTATTCCGTACTTCTCAAAGAACGTCCGGTCTGCATGACCGGGCCTGAATACTTCGCGAAGTTGGTCATAATCAGACGACCTGGCCGATTCGTTTCTGATCAGAAGCCCGATCGGAGTGCCGAGGGTCTTTCCTTCAAAGACTCCTGAGAGGATCTCAACGAGATCTGATTCACGGCGGGGTGTAACAAGGTCGGAGGTACCGGGTTTTCTCCGGTCAAGAAATAACTGAATATCTGCAGTAGAGATCTCTACTCCTGGTGGGCATCCGTCAACTATTGCCCCGATGGCGGCGCCATGGCTCTCTCCGAACGTAGTCACCCTGAATGATCTGCCAAATGTGTTCAGAGTAACCATCTCCGCACGGTGTCTGCCGGGACATCGATCCCTGTCAGCACTTTAAACTGCTCAATCAACTGGTGAATAAACATCTCAGTTCCCGGGATGATGCTGCATCCTTTCTCTAGTGCTCCCTGCAGAAGAGGTGTCTCAGCAGGAGTATACACCAGGTCAAACACATGCATGTCAGGTGTAAGCGATGACACAGGTACGGGTGTCATATTCGATGCAGATCCGTGTGATTTCATTCCTACCGATGTAGCATTGATAACAAGATCCGGATGATACCTTGTAAAGTCACTGATTGCCCCGGTCTCAACACCAAAGTGTTTTCCCATCTCCAGCGCTCGTTCGACTGTTCGGTTGAGAATGACTGGAGTAAATCCCCGCATGGAGGCTGCATATACGGCCGAGGCTGCAGCACCTCCTGCCCCGAGAATGACAGCAACATCACCATCCACGCCTTCGAGCGGACGGTAAATGCCTTTCCAGTCCGTGTTATATCCATATCGCTTCCCACCAAGCAGGAGGATTGTATTTACCTTTCCAATGACAGTTGCATCGTGCTTTATCTCATCCAGGAGCGGCATAACCGTCTCTTTGTGCGGGATAGTAACACTAAGTCCCCTGACTCCTGCCTTCTCTGCTGCAAGGATCAATCGTGCCGGATCCGGGCATTCAAACCAGGTGTAACGGGCAGGAATATTTAGCTCCTGAAAGAGCCTGTTCCAGATGGGAGGAGAGAGGCTGTGCATACAGGGATTTCCCAGGATTCCATACAACCTGGTCGTAGGATCAGATACTGTAGCCAGAAGTGGTTTGTGAACTGCAGCCGGAATCGGAGTGGAGAGTACCCAGTTTACGAGTTTCTGGCGGGCATTGATCTCATCTGAAAAATGCTTACCCGGCCTTATTATCTGCAGGATCTCAGAGGCTGCCTGCTTTGGCGTTTTACCGGTCGAGTCATAAACGAGATCTGCGGCTGCCCGGTAGAATGGCTGCCGCTCTTCAAGGGTTGTATGGATCTCCTCTTCCAGCGATAGTCCTGTAAGAGAAGGGCGGGAGGTTCCAGCAATCCTCTTCGCAATCATCTCCTCGCTGCTCGTGAGCAGGATGACCTGACTCTTTCTCCTGAGAGCCCTGATATTCTCCTGCCTGAGCACAGCACCGCCGCCAGTACTGATCACGACAGGTGTATCGGGTAGCCTGTCTATGATTCGGGATTCAATTGCACGAAATTCTTCTTCACCACCATTGTCTCCACTGGTTGCAAAGATCTCAGGGATGGTTCTGTCTTCTGTCTCCTCGATCAGGGTATCGATATCGATATGGTCAAACTTGAGTGTTGCAGCAATGTTGCGTCCGATGCTGCTCTTTCCCGTTCCACGATACCCTATCAGCACGATCCTGCGGTCTTCCATACTGATCTGAACTCCTCCCAGAAGTCAGGATATGATTTTGTTACGCATCCGGCATCAAGGATGGTGACATTACCTATTGCCGTTCCAAGTATGGCAAAACTCATCGCGGTCCTGTGGTCGCGTTCGGGATGAATTATCCCGCCAGTGAGTCTCCCGGGTGTGATGACAATCTCATCATCATCTGCCTCACACCTGATACCGAGCACCTTCAGACCGTTAACAATTGCTGCGATCCGATCGCTCTCCTTTGCCCTAAGATGATGGATGCCGGTGATCCGGGTTGGTGTCTCTGCAACAGCTGCGACAACAGCAAGAGACTGGACTACGTCAGGACAGTCTGCCATATCGACATCAACACCGGAGAGTGGTCCGCTACATGAGCACGTGACCGTAGAATCACCGGTTTCACCGTCATGATTCCAGGTGATCGTGCATCCCATCTGCTTGAGGATATCGAGAAGACGCCTGTCTCCCTGGTCTGAATCCTGAGTAAGCCCTTCAACTGTGACACTGCCTCTTGTTACTGCCGCGAGTGCGAACCAGTATGATGAAGAAGAGTAGTCACCTTCGACCGTATATGATGCCGGCCTGTATCCCATACCCGCATGGATCTTCCAGGACAGAGGGTTATGACCTATCAGTTCTGGTGTTACCCCGAAGAGAGACATCATGCCGGTTGTGATCCTGATGTATGGTTCCGAGACAACCGGGCCGACAAGGGAGATTGTGGCATCCTTTTCTGCATATGGTGATGCTATCAGCAGCGAGGAGATGAACTGGCTCGAGATGCTTCCGTCTGCCTGGATATCTTCTCCTACAAGCGTACCGTCTATGATTAGTGGGGGGCATCCCTGGGTTTGCAGGTACGAGATGGTTGCCCCGGCGTTGTTGAGTGCATCAACCAGCGGGCCGATCGGTCTCTCCTGCATTCGTGCACTTCCTGTCATGGTGACGGGACCGTCTGCGAGCAGGCATACAGCGGTAAGCAGTCGCATACTTGTCCCTGAATCACCAATATCTATCGCTGAACCCGGTGCATGGAGCCTTCCTCCGGTTCCATACACCGTGATCAAACCCTGCTCCCACACAATTCTGACTCCGAGCGATGCAAGTGCACGTGCAGTAATTCTGGTGTCGTCTGCGTCAAGCTGCCCCTTAATCGAGGATACCCCCTCTGCTAGTGCGGCGATGATCAGAGCACGGTGCGTGTAACTCTTTGATGGGGGTGCCCTGACCCTGGCATGAACCGGGCCGCACCTTCCGATGTGCATATCCATTACACACCTTCCGATGTCTGATGCCACCTGCGGTAACAGCCGAGGTACTTTACAGGGGCAAGCTGCTTCAACTCTGCTGCCGCTTCGCGCCACCTGCCATCACACTGGATGTCAAGAAAGAAGACATAGGTCCCCATACTCCGTTTGGATGGTCGTGATTCGATCCGGGTGAGGTTCACCCCTTCCCGTTTGAACGGTGTGAGAAGATCATAGAGGAGCCCTGCCCTGTTCTCATCAGGATCGATGATCATACTACATTTTTCCGGACTTGCACCTGTATTTTCAGATTTGGTATATAGTTCCCGCGAAGACTCTGAATCTCCCGGAAGTATCTGCACAAACCTGGTGATGTTGCAGGCATTGTTCTCGATATTGGTTCTGATGAGTGGTATCTGGTGCCGGGCTGCCAGCCGTTCTGAAATGATGGCAGCAGATTCAGGATCACTTTTCTGGGCAATGGCACTGGCAGCGTTACTTTCGGTGTGAATCACCGGAACGTTCAGATCCTCGATCACCCTGCTACACTGCTCGTGGCTCTGAGGATGGGCGTATATCCTGGAGATCTGCCCTTTCGTCCCTGCCAGGCAGTGATGGATCGGGAGGTAAGACTCGAGCGTGATCATAACCGGGAACTGCATCAGACAGTCGAGTGTCGAGGTGACTCCGCCTGCCTCGCTGTTCTCAAGCGGAACCAGTCCTGGTGTTCCGGTCCTGACCACTTCTGCAAAAACCCTGCCGATGGTAGGGACGAGCACAATCTCGTCAGCACCTATAAGGGTGGCCATTTCATGTGAAAATGTTCCTTCAGGGCCCAAAGTGATGACTTTCATTCCTTCACCATCGCCGCAATGAGCCGGTCTGTCATATCAAGAGAGCGGCTGCAGTACTCACCAAACCATCTACGATCGGTAAGGAAAAGATTAGCAAACGCATCAGTATCCTCTGACTCGATGACCTGCTTCAGGTTTCCGGCTGCCTCACAACAGGTGTCAAGTACATTGGCAACCTCGGGATTCTGGCTCAAAATGTCTGCGTACAGCATCGGGTCCTGTGCCAGGATCCTTCCTGCAACAGAAGTTTCGATCCGGTAGATCGGGCTCATGAAAAGTTCGGTCTCTTCGGGCGTAATACCAAGTCTTCGCATCGTCTCTGCCATCACGAGTGCTTTGAAATGGGTCAGACCCTGAATCACGGCCATCATCCTGTCATGGTGTTCTGGCGTGGTAATAGTCACCCGTGCCCCCTGACTCGAAAAAAGATCAGAGAGCATCCTGACCTGCTCATCTTTACATCGTCCCGGAGTGATGACGATCGTCTGCCCCTGGAGTGAGTCTGCCGTCGGACCAAACATCGGATGCATCCCGATGACATCGGCTTCACTCTCCATCATCGCAGCAACCGGGCCGGACTTGAGTGATGTCAGATCGCTGACAATTTGCCCCTTATTTAGGAGGGGAGCAATCTCCCTGATCACCTGAATAGTGGAATGGATCGGTACCGACACGATCAGAAGATCGGATCCAGTTGCGAGGTCCTTGTTTGTGGTTGTTGTCGTCCGTCCACTAACCCTGACATCGTGACCGGCCCGGGTGAAGACATGGGCAAAGAACGCCCCCATCTGTCCGGTTCCGCCGATGATCCCGACCTTCATCACTTCTCCAGGATCGTCTCGTTGACAGCCATCCCAAAGTGCCTTCCCGCCGTATCGAGGGCACCGAGTACGACATCACCTGGATTGAGTGCTGCAACAGAAATCGCAGAACCGTCAGGTTTTGCAAGCCGTATGGTCTCTGCATTCTGAAGGATGATGGTAACCTCTGCTCCTTTGTGTTCTGCCTCTATGAGGAGGAGCGGACGCTGCTCTATCTTCACTCTTCCGACGGTTGCCTCACGGCAGGAGCCTTTTGCTCCGTTCACCATGACCCGGTCTCCGGCTTTGAGATCTGCAAGGTAGGCAGTTCTCCCGTCAGCAAGCTTCAGGTACGCGTGCACTGCTCCTGCATTTACCCTGAACGGGCGAGGAGCCACGTACGGATTTTCCAGCGTCTCTGCATGGACCAGGAAGAACCCTGATGATGTATTTCCAACAAGCATCCCTTCACCGTCGGTCATCAGAGAGCAGGTATCAACACAGACACGGTCTCCCATCCCGGCAGGTGTTATTGCGGTAATCGTCAGGGGAAGCAGGTCCTGCATGCATCCGTGTCCCTGAACAACTTTGATTACATCGCGAATCACTGCCGGGTCTTCAGTCTGAAGCAGAACTCCGGCAACTCCTTTTTCCAGAATGCCAAGTGCCAGTTCTGCTTCATTCACATTTTTCACAACCGCAATAACTGAGTCCGCTACGGCAACCAAGTTTTCGAGAGGAATGACAGTCCAGTCTGGTGTGTGGACGATCACCGGCATCCGCTTTGCGGTCTCCATTGCCTGATCCTGATCCTCGGTGCTCTTGATAGTGATCTCTGTGATATCCTTTCCCGGGATTAGGTCTCCGTCAGGTGCGATTGTGGTTATTCGTCCGAGTTCTTTGACCTGTGCCGCTGAATCTGTCACGATCCCGTCTGCACCAGACTCAAGGGCTGTGATTGCAAGTTCTTTGTTCCATGGTCTGACATCGACGAGGACCTGTTTCATCAGAGTTCCTCCGGCTTTGCTTTCCCGTGAACAACCTTGCAGACCTTGTTAACAAACACCGCGGTATCATCACGCTGGAAGGCATTCCTGCCCATACATACTCCCGCACAATTTGCGATATGGGTGGCACCGCTGATGATCTTCAGTGTCTCAAGGTCACCTGCCTTCTCTCCGCCTGCGATAAAAACTGGAATTGAACTTGCCTCAACGATCTTTCTGAAGCTTTCAACATCACCGGTGTAGTTTGTTTTGACCATATCTGCCCCAAGTTCTTCGGCAACCCTTACCGCATGCCCTACGTGCCTGGGATCAGTTGGATTGATGCCGTTTCCGCGTGGGTATACCATGGCAAGGAGCGGTACACCCCACCTGTTACAGTCGCGGACAACCATCCCTGCATCCTCAATCATCTTGGACTCCTGCTGTGCCCCGAGATTGATATGGATCGAGACTGCGTCGGCTCCAAGAGAGATCGCCTCTTCGACCGTGCAGGTGAGGACCTTGTCGTTTGGATCAGGATTCATGCTTGTTCCGGTTGACAGGTGGATGATGAGCCCGATATCCCGCCCATGACGGCGGTGTCCTGCCTTGACCAGACCTTTGTGCAGGATGATGGCGTTGGCCCCACCATCAGAAACGGCTGCAATGGTCTCACTCATCTGCAGAAGCCCGTCGATCTGGCCAAGTGTCATCCCGTGATCCATCGGGATGATGACGGATTTTCCTGTGTTCCTGTCCATGATCCGTTCCATCCGGATCTGCTTGCCGATCATGTTACACACCCTTCAGGATCTCAAGTGCTTCATGTGCACTCTTTCCTTCATGTACAATAAGAGCGCAGGCTCGTACGAACTGGGCAGGATCAGCATGCTGGAATGCATTTCTACCGATTGATATCCCTGCTGCTCCTCCTTCCATTGCACCCTCAATAAGTTCGAGCGTGATGATATCGTCGGTCTTGGATCCTCCTGCAACCACGACCGGAACCGGACATCCGCGTGTCACCTCGCGGAATGTGTCCGGATCTCCGGTGTAGTTGGTCTTGACGATATCAACACCGAGCTCGGCGGCAACCCTGGCTGCAAGTCTGACATGCTCAACTGCATGCTCATCCTTGATGTTCTTGCCCCTCGGGTACATCATTGCGAGGAGTGGCATTCCCCACTCCATGCACTCGATCGAGACACGTCCAAGGTCGGCAAGCATCTGCGATTCAGAGTCTGCTCCGATGTTTACGTGGATAGAAACAGCATCGGCACCCATCTTGATCGCGTTGGTCACCGAGTTTACGAGGACCTTCTCGTTAGGGTCAGGTCCGATGGCTGTCGAGGCTGATAGGTGTAGGATTAGTCCTACGTCATGCCCACGCTGCCTGTGTCCATAGAGGGACAGGCCGATATGTCCGAGTACTGCATTCGCTCCACCTTCTGCCACCGCGTTGACCGCATCCGGGAACTCGATCAGCCCTTCGATGGGACCCAGGGATACCCCATGGTCCATCGGGACAATAATCGTCTTTCTCGTGTTGCGGTTCATGATACGTTCCAGTCTGATATCTTTACCTCTCATAATCGATCACCATGATATGGTACAGGCGATCGTGCCTAGTACCAAAAATACGTAAAATAGCGAAAACCGCTAAACGGCCAAAAAGAATGATGCCAGACACCTGCTGACAGGAGAGCGCAGAAACTCTCTGACAGTCCGGATGACATCGTAGAAAGGCAGTCGGATACTCCGCTCAAACAGGCTTCCTGAGGCCCTGCAGAGATCCGATCGCTCTTCATTACCAGAAGGTCGCTGCGAAGAATATAAAAATATTTCTCACATGATGCCATGTCATAGCATGGCACGAATAAATTAAAGCGATTACCGGAGTATTTTCAAATCCACGCATGATTGCCCTTGAAAAAGAGGTGAATTATCTTTTTACTTTCTTGATCTTGATGACGTCGCCCATCGTGGTGGTCATCCTGGACTGATGAATATCAAGTGATTCTAGTGAAGAATCCTCTATCAGTTTGATATCGAGTTCCTTCTCGATCTTCCTCCGTACAGCCTCTTCAGGGATCAGTTCCCCTTTCTCGATCTTTTTGATAAGGAGTTCCTTCTCCATCATCGCGAGTGCGAGATCCTTTTGGGAAAGTCCGAGTTTCAACCTCGCGGTCTTGATACGGTCTGCATAATCTTCCACCAGGTCACCGCCAAGTTGATCAAAAAGATCCCGGGAACGACGTGCCTGGGGAGCCTGAGCCTGTGTAAACCCGGTTTGTCTTCCGGCCGGGGCGGCAGGTGATTTTACAGCACCCTGCACTTCTGTCCCATATCTGGCACAGTTACTGCAGACTGAAAGTTCGGCCCCTTCAATCCGAACCCGCTTCAAAGGGCCTTTACTATCTGCCCCACACATTTCACACTGCATATTTCGCAATCATCATATAGTCATTTTCCCCTATATAACTAATCAGACGGATGTCAGAGACTGGCCGCCAATCAGACGACCCGAAAACGCCCGAGGAGCTTTACCGGTACCTCGTTGAGCGTGTAGCAGGGATGGAGTCGCAGAACCAGGAGCTGAAGGAGCAGATTCGTCAGTTGGAATCTGATAAGCGTTATATCGAGACCCAGAAGATCCGGTATGAACGTGAGGTCAGAAAACTGAAGAGCGAGGTTGAACACCTCAAGACTCCGCCCCTGATTGTTGGGACGATCACTGATGTAATAGATTCAGGACGGGTAGTGGTCAGGTCAAGCGCCGGACCACGGTTCCTTGTCCGGGTCTCACAGTCGGTGGATACTGAGCAGATGAAAGCCGGGGTCAGATGTACTCTGAACCAGCAATCCCTGGCGATCGTTGAATTACTGCCAAGCAGTTATGACTCGCAGGTCTACGGGATGGAGGTTGTAGAACTGCCGGGGGAGACATACGAGGACATCGGAGGGCTTGAAAAACAGATAACCGAGATCAGGGAGGCAGTGGAGCTGCCGATGACTCGCCCTGAACTCTTTGCCAACATCGGGATCACTCCGCCAAAGGGAGTACTGCTCTACGGTCCGCCCGGTACTGGGAAAACGTTGCTTGCAAAAGCAGTAGCCCACGAAACCCACGCAGCATTCCTGCATACAGTTGGATCTGAATTAGTACAGAAGTACATTGGTGAAGGGGCACGACTGGTTCGTGAACTCTTCGATCTTGCCAAGGAGAAAGCACCCTCTATCGTGTTTATCGACGAGATAGATGCGATTGGGGCATCACGCACCGAGGCTATGACCTCTGGTGACCGCGAGGTCCAGCGGACACTGATGCAACTCCTTGCAGCAATGGACGGGTTTGAGCAGCGGGGAGATGTCAAGATCATCGGTGCAACCAACCGGATTGACATCCTTGATGCAGCCCTGCTGAGGCCGGGGCGGTTTGACAGGATCATTGAGATTCCGCTTCCTGATACTGAAGGCAGATTTGCCATCCTTCAGGTCCATACCAGAGCCATGAACATCGACTCTGATGTTGACATGATGGAGGTTGCACGCCTTACAGAAGGGCGGAACGGTGCTGATCTCAACGCCATCTGTATGGAGGCTGGAATGTTTGCCATCAGACAGGAGCATACGAAGGTTTGCCAGAATGATTTCATGATGGCACTGAGCAAATTCAGGTATGACTTTGAGCGTGAATCCCGCCTGCCGACAACCAGTGTGATGTTTGCCTGAATACCATCACCCATTTGTTCTCCAATTTGGAGGACTTCTCATGAAGTGCTCTAAAAAACTTAATTGAACTCTTTTTCTGAGTGTTCCATTATTATCTGCGGACCGTTTGCTCATCACAAACTTTTTTATGTTCTCTGATTGCTGGGTGTTGAAGACACTACGCAGAGCTAGGATGGATTAGAAAAAAGATTCAGACCTGATGACTGGTTTACCTACCTGACTACCAGAGATTGTATTGCCCATGTGGAACACTTATTTCAAACCGTGCTCCTCCACCAGGCACTCCATTCTCGGTAATGGAACAGTCAGTGATTGAAAGGATCTCCCTGACAAGAAAGAGACCAAGACCGGTATTATTTCCATACCCCTTATTAAATATCCTGTTTTTGTCTTCAGGTGCGACACCGATTCCATCATCCTCAACTATCCATCTCATGGAGTCATCTCCGAGGTAATAGTAAGACCTGATTGTTGTAGCCGTTTTTCCATACCTCATGGTGTTATCAAACAGGTTGTAGAGGGCACGTTCAAGCATCGGATCGGCAAATATCCGGGCCCCGTCCAGTTCGTTTACAAACTTCACAGAAGCTCCCGGAATTTGTGTCTTCACCTGCTCCATGAGTGCATGTAACTCGTACCACTGTGGTTTTTGAAGCCCGATATTCTGGTAGACAGAGGTGAACTCGATCTGTTCGTTTATCATTCGCGTGGCTTCTTTCAGCTTCCCAAGATACTCTGCCTTAAACTCATCTCCATCAATATCTTCTGCCAGTGAGAGGTATCCGGTGAGAACTGATAGTTGATTCTTGATATCGTGTCTGGTTATTCCTGATAAGAGCTGAAGTTTCTGGTTGGATTTATGAATGATCCGTGTGGCTACTGTCTGTTCATGAACGTCATGAAGTGTTACCAGCTTACCAATCTGGATACCGCTGTTATTGATGACCGGAATACATTCCATCTCATAGAACCGTGGTGAGCCATTCACTGGTAACTCAACAGGAAGACCTGGTGAATCAGAGACTCCGTGGTTTTTTTCCAGCACTTCTTTGGTAAACGGGAATATCTTTGTGATACTTTCTCCCAGGTAGGATATATCACCTGATCTGCGATGCCTGAGTGCAGCAGGATTTGCATCAACGATGATATCTTTGTTGTCCACCACAATCAGAGCGTCTTTCAGGTTTTTCAATAACAGGCTGTGGGCAACCGGGGTAAGATTCAAAAACTGAAAAAAATATGATGAGATAAAAAGGCCAACAGCGGTGATAAAGAACACGATCGGGGTAAAATCGATCCCTTTCACCGACCAGAGCCCTGACACGTACAGAACATTGAAGAAGAAGGGTATCAGGCATACGATGAAGATTATCAGCAGTTGTTTTCGGTAAATTGGTTTTGCGTAGATGAGTTCAGCTGCAAGGATTCCTATTCCGCTGAGGATGAGGATGTATGAATAGATCGTATGAATCCAGAATAAGGGGCCGTGCGTGTATGCGGGGTATGTAAGACCGTCTATGATATCAACTGATATGGATGTGTAATACAACTGATGGAGAGGGTTTGTGAGAACAAAAATCTCAACAATGGCAGGAACGATGAATAATAACCAGGCTCTTCTGCCCTCTATCCAGGCATCCCTACCGGTATAGGTGATGATAAAAAGCAGCCAGGCAACGGGTACGAGTACAATCCCCGGGTATTCACAAACAACCGCAATGTAACGGGCAGCCGGGTCAAGGAGTGAGTACTCAAAGATACTACCGATGAGCCAGATGGTAACCCCTGCCATGAGAAGCGTAAATGGCCTGGAACCAGGGATGTGTAGGTTCTTGTAACTGTATACTCCGAGAACTCCGCACATTATCGCAGAAAATATTAATGGAACTACAAAGGGTGAGTTCTGGATAAGCATGTGCCAAACCTGTTGTTTGATCGATTTAGTGGTCTCTGGATAATACGGTTAGTTCAGATCAGATATGGAAACACTTCCTGCGTCATGACTTCGAAGGGCTCCATCCTGGAAGTCGGGTTTCATGCTTAATTCACTAAGCATCGGAACCCGGAGCATGTGATAGTAAAATATCCTGCATCCAGTACTCCAGATCTCAAAGTGCGGTCTGGTAATCTCTTTCGTCCTATCTGGATTAAGGTATCTTCAGCGTCTGTTTTTGACAGCCAGATCTCTACCTTGTCCTAAAGACCTGAAAGGTTAATCCGACTTACACTATCTCGAACTCAGGTTTAGTACACCAGATCTCAAGCAGGTATCCACATGTGATATCTACATCATCCTGCTTTGTATCTTCTTCCCCGGGTTCTGAAGTCTGGTATAACATCTCTTCGATGTTCCATTCCTCTTTTCTGACCCTGATCACTTTTCCCAGGTTCTCTACCCAATAGATGAGTTTGAACGGCCAGTCTTCTGATACATCATCATCTCTGCTTAAGTACCTGCTTCGCGTCAGGGCTGCAGTATAATACACTCCGGGTTTGATCTGAAAAAGGTGATCAGATGTGTATTTCTTGAGAAAATATCTGAGATCTGAAGCAAGTGAGAGGGCACCGGCAAGGGTTGAGACCGGGATGTATACTCCGATGGATAGTCCCACCGGGCCATAAAACCTGATTGCATCCCAGGCAGTCTCTGATTCCCTGAGGGATCGAAGAAGTGGGATTCCGGGTTTGCTGATGAGGAGAAGGTTCATGCAAAAAAAGAAAGGTCAGGTGTACATCCGGGAGTCTGAGCGGGGTTCTTCCCGCCTGACCTTTACCACAGCTTCATGAATATCGTCACCGGTGACTGCCCATGCATCCCTGCGGACAGCAAACATACCTGCTTCACGACAGGTCGCCTGCAGCTGGGCACCGGTGAATCCCTCGGTCTCCGTTGCAATGGTGTTCAGATCAACACCACCGTCAAGCGTCATTCTTCTGGTGTGGATCTTCAGGATCTCAAGCCTGGCCTTTGTATCAGGAAGTGGCACCTGGATGATACGATCGAACCGGCCCGGTCTGAGCAGGGCTGCATCAAGCATGTCGACCCTGTTTGTTGCAGCCATGATCCTGACATCACCCCTGTTGTCGAATCCATCCATCTCTGCAAGAAGCTGCATCAGAGTACGTTGCACCTCTGCACTCCCGGATGTCCCGTCATTGGTCCTGGTCGTGCCGATTGCATCGATCTCATCGATGAAGACGATGGACGGTGCACGATCACGGGCGAGTGTGAAGAGTTCACGTACCATCTGTGCCCCTTCTCCGATGAACTTGTGGACCAGTTCGCTTCCTGACATCCGGATAAATGTGGCCTTTGCGTTGTGGGCAACTGCCTTTGCAACCAGTGTCTTCCCCGTTCCCGGAGGCCCGAATAGCAGGATACCCTTTGGTGGTTCAACACCGATTCGTTCAAAGACCTCTGGCTTGGTGAGGGGGTATTCGACAGCCTCACGTACCTCTTCAATCTCTGTGCTCAACCCTCCGACGAGTTCGAATGTCACATCTGGTGATTCTTCGAGCTCCATTACCCTGACCCTGGCATCGTATGTCTCTTCAAGGACTTTTACAATGGAGAGAGCATTATTTACTGCTACCTTGCATCCGGGTTTGACTTCTGGCTGGAGTTCTTCAGAGACGGTGGTGATATACTCCTGATTATTGCCCATCTGGCGGAGGTAAATCTCACCTGATGGGAAGATATCAACCACCACTGCTACAAACAGCGGCATCCGTTTGAGTTGGCTGTTCTCACGCTTCAGGACCACGTTCTCTTTGAAGAGTTCCTCGCTACGGATTGAGAGCTCAAGGTTCTGGGCTTCGAGTTCCTGCAGCCGGATCTGATAGGCCAGGGACTGATCCCGTATCACATTGTCCCGTGGTAGGGAGGAGTCGGGATAATCCATAATACTCATAAGTAGAGAGGATATGGTTTAATGGTTCTCTTTAGGGATTTTTTGAGGATTAGTAACCTGATGCGTAATAATACCCGTTCTCTTCTTTGATTGTGACAGGTATCCCGAAGAGATCACCAATGGCCGCACTGGTCATCACGTCCTCTTTCCTGCCATCACGGAAGACCTTTCCGTCTTTCATCATGATGACCCGGTTTATTTCCGGGATGATGTCATGAATCTGGTGAGTAACCAGTATGATTCCTATTCCGCTAATGGCAATCTGGCGAAGGTACCTGCGCAATGTATGGAGGGCCTGCAGATCAAGGCTGCTTGTCGGCTCGTCAAGGATGAGAACCCGGGGTTTATGAACAAGTGCCCGTCCGATCAAAAGCCGCCGGGCCTCCCCTGATGAGAGATCAGACATGTACCTGGTCATCAAGTGATCAATATCAAGAAAATGTGCAATCTCTTCTGTACGCTTTTCCATCTCACTGGTGACAACATGATTGAAGAGACCAACGCTGCTGAAGAACCCGGACAGCAGAACCTCTTTTCCTGTGATACTCTGGGTGAAGGTGAACTGGAGGTCATTTGACACGACACCGAAATGTGTCCTCAGGTCAAAGACGTGCCATTGTTCCTGTCCGAACATACTACAGGTATGTGGCTTTTCATCCTGCATCGGGTAGAGTTCCCGTAACAGCACTTTGATGAGTGTGGATTTTCCTGATCCATTCGGTCCCAGGATCGCCACATGTTCCCCATCGGGTATTGTGAGACTGAACGAGTCAAGGACCCGTTTCTTTCCCCTGCAGATTGAGATGTTTCTGCAATCAAACAGGGGGGGACATATGATGATTTCAGTTGGTTTGGTCTGGGACATCTGTGTATCAGTACCTGAACTATTCTATTGGATCTTCTCCCATCTCTTGATTTTGTAAGTGCTCACCCAATGCCCGACAGCGCATCGTACCTGATGCAAAAATGGTTCTAATTTGGAATGTTGTTTCATCCGGATAAATTATGAGAGAAAACCGCTGAAAGAAATCTTAATTTTCCGGTTAAATCTTGAATATTCTGTAATCTTTCTTTGCTTTTAATGCTGATATTAATATTTATTTTTTATGGACTCCTTTCATTCAAATTTTAAGTATGGTAATGGCGATATCTGTATGCTCACATGTACCGCAAACCCAGGGTAAATCAGCGGTCACCTGGGAGCCGGAGTATATCTCCGCTCAAATCTTGAGATCTTCAATAACCACTGATGGATGAAACCACACACTGAAGGTTGTTTCCTCCTCGAAACAACCTTCTCTCCATTCTGAAGAATAGTAAATACCGATACTATCAGTTCTTCTCTGCTTCATACAAGCATTTTAATTATTACTGTTCAACCTCTTCTCTGATCTATTCCATTACGAGTGAGTTTATGAGAACCATGATTTATCCATTCAGATTACTTGGTATAACCTGCCTGCTGACACTCATTATCGGTTGCATACTTGTCGCAGGAGTTGTGTATGCAGACTCATATGATCCCTTTCATCCACCTTTGAACCCTGATGAATATCCACTTCCTGCAAGTTTCACTGCAATAGGTTCTTCTACATCGTTTACGAGCTCTCCGAGCACTTCATCCAGCCAGGATCCGGTTGTTCTGACTGAAACGAGGGCTTCTCTCCAGAAGAATCAGTCTGCGGTCCAGATGATCACTTTCAGCAATGCAGGAACATTGAAAGCGGTCTGCCTTTCAGGCACAGGATTTGAACTCTATTCTCTGAAAAATGACAAGTTCCCGGAAAATTCAACCTTCAGATCAGATTATGGAAAGTCCTCAATGGTGACTGCCACCTCTCCGGTTACTCTTGACATTACTGCAGGAACATGGTATTTTACGATATTCCCGATGGGTGAGGGATGCTCGTATGATATCACCGCTGTCCAGAAAGGGAGTTCAGGCTCCAGTTCGGGTTCAGGAAGTTCGTTCTCATCATCAATGGGAGTAAGTTCATTCTCCCTGGGATGAACTCTGTCACTTTTTCATATGACAGAGATCATATCCTTCTCCTCTTCCAATCTTCAGTGTGGATCTGATTATTGAGCAGGTACGTGGCGAACTTGCTGCAAACAGTGATGAAGCGTTACAGAAGGGAGCAAAACGGTTCTTCAAGGAAGAGATCCGGTGCTATGGTGTTAAGACCGCGACCGTCGGAAAAATTGCAAAGAAGAATTGGGCTGAAGTAAAAAACCGAGACAAACAGATGATCTTTGCTCTGTGTGAGGAACTCTATTCATCCGGGTACATGGAGGAGGCCTTTGTTGTATCAAACTGGATGGAAGCCATGTCAGGCCAACTCACACCCATAGATCTCCCTGTCATACGATCCTGGATCTCTTCGTACATAACCAACTGGGCGATGTGCGATGGTCTATGTAACCATGCCGTTGGAACCCTTGTTGATTCGTATCCTGAATGCATCTCTGAACTAATGTCATGGACTGCATCTGGTAACCGATGGATGAGAAGGGCTGCTGCCGTGACACTGATCATACCAGCCAAACATGGAAAATTTCTTGAAGAGTCCATTGCTATTGCAGACCGGCTGCTCACCGATGAAGATGATATGGTCCGCAAAGGGTATGGATGGCTGCTCAAGGAGGCAAGTAGAAAGCACCAGCAGGTGATCTTCGAGTATGTTATGAAAAATAAACAGAAGATGCCCAGAACATCGTTGCGGTACGCTATCGAATTGATGCCTCCTGATCTCAGGAAACTGGCAATGCAGAAAGACTGGTGATTCAGGAAGTCCGAGATATTATAATTAGTGGGAATTCAGAACCCTGAAGCCGAACAGGATCGTATCAGCGATATGATAATCAATAATGAACCTAATCAACATATACAGCTGAACTGAAATGAATGCATTCCAGGACGGGATCAGGTTATTTAAAGAGGGGAGGTTTGCTGAGTCAGTTGAAAAACTGCATGCAGTAGCTAGTGCGGAGCATACCAACCATAAAGCCTGGAATGCCCTTGGCGTGGCCCTGTCCAGAACCGGAGATATCGACCAGGCCATTGTCTGCTTTGAAAATGCACTTCTTCTTGATTCTGCAAACCAGACCTATCTGAAGAACCTTGACCGGGCTAAGGCGAAACGATTCGGCGGGGTCAGGATTACTCCTCTTGCGGAAGAAAAGCCTATAGCAACTGCAACAGCCGTTCCTGAAGATAGATTTTCTCCAGAAGCCATAATTGAAAAAGCACGTAAAATCGTTGAAAAACCTGTAGGCCCTCTGGTTTTTGTAGATGCTTCTCCACCTCTCTATTCTCACTCCGCTCCGGAATCGTCAACTTCTTCTCCCACAGGCGATCAGGCAGAGGAGTTCCTGAACCGGGCACTTTCGCTCTTTGGTCAGGCCTCATATCATGAGATGCCTGACCTGATGCAGGAGGCTTTATCCTACGTTGACAAGGCGATTGCTGTCAACCCTGCTTTTTACGATGCCTGGCAGCTGAAGGTCTCTGTCCTCATTGCAACCGGGAGCGATAACCATGAAGATCTGACTGATGCTCTTGAAGCCTGTGACCGTGCCCTCGCGATAAAGCCTGACCAGGCTGCTATGTGGTTTAACAAGGCCGGGATCCTGGAGAGTCTCGGCAGGTACGACGAGGCCATAACCGCATATGACCGTTCGTATGCTTACTCGGCCGATGAACCGATGAGACTTGGCCTTATCCTGATGAAGAAGGGAGCCACTCTGGAGGCGGCAGGTCGTGATACCCTTGCACTACAGGTATACGAACAGGTACCAGTGCAAGACCGGTTCTTCGGTGACGCGATGGAGAAGAAGGCTGAATTTCTGGAACAGTCCGGCGAGATGGACCTGGTGATAACATCGCTGCGAACTGCGGGGATGAGTCATCTGAAGCAGCAGCAGTATGAAAAAGCACTACATGTGTTTGATCACCTCCTCTTACTCAACCAGACCGATGAAGAGGCATCGTATAACAAGGGAATCGCATTGCTTTCCCTCTATGATAAGAGCCAGTCACGTGATCTGCTAGAGAATGCACTGATAAATTTTGATATTGCGCTACAGGCCCAGCCTGATAACATGACATATCTCATCCAGAAAGGGCGATGTCTTCTGGATCTCGGAAGGTTTGAGGAAGGGCTCCAGTACCTTGACCGTGCTCTCTGGATTAACCCGAGTGACGGGATAACCCTTATGAACAAGGGTATTGCCCTCTATCAGCTCTCCCGCCATGACGAAGCGCTAAAATATTTTGATCTGGTCTGTTCACATTATCCTGAGCACTCAGCGGCCTGGATCATGAAATCCCGGATTCATCTAGACTGGAAACAGTATGATGCCGCACTCATGGAGATCGATGAGGCTATCAGGCGGTCTGGAGATGATCCCCGGGCATTTGATCAGAAAGCTGTTATCCTTCGTGCTCTTGGCAGAGAGAAGGAAGCAGCTGAGTCAGAGCAGAAGGCCAGAGATCTCTCTGAGATGACTCCTGAGTAAGTTGAGATGGTATTGTATGAGAATGGGAAATAATGCAGGTGAACTGCCTGATCTGCTGACCTCCCGACTGTTTGCTCTTCTCAAAGGTAAAGGGGCTGTAACGACCGGTGCAGCAGTTCTTGATGGAGTTGCCGGGTACCCGTTTCCTGATCTGCCTGTTGCTGTGTCTATCGGATATCAACTCAACCCGGTTGTTGTCCGTGAGATCAGGTGTGGTCCGACTGATGAGTATATTCTCGAATATACCCGGGTGAATCAGGAACTCTCACAGATTTCAGAGGTCTGTGTCCTGTATCTTCGTGATCAGGGATACCGTGCTGTTCCAATTGATCCCACGCTCCCGCTGGTTGAACGGAATCATCTGCATGCTGAATTTCCACACAAGACTGCTGCTACACGTTCTGGCATCGGGTGGATTGGGAAGTGTGCACTCCTCGTCACCCGCACATATGGTTCAGCGATCAGGCTTACTACCGTATGCACAAATGCCCCGCTCACTACCGGTAAGCCGGTTGTTCACTCGTACTGTGGAGACTGCACCATCTGTGTGGATTCATGTCCTGTAAAAGCCCCCTCAGGCAAAAACTGGGAACCTGTTCTTCACCGTGATCAGTTCTGGGATGCAGACGCCTGTTTTCTTCATTGTGAAGAGGCACAAACGACCAGCCTCGTGAGTGCCCAGGTATGTGGGATCTGCATTGCGGCCTGTCCTTATACACGACGGTATGTTCAGGGGTCGTCCTGAACTGGATCCTGCTCTTCAGGTTCGTCCACACGTACCTGACTTTTGCAGTTCTTCTTCGGGATTGGGCACCCGTGGCTGGTAAGATATTCTGCACCCCAGGCACAGAGTGATTCAAGGACTGGCACCACTGAACTCCCAAGAGGAGTCAGGGCATATTCAACGCGTGGAGGGACTTCAGGATATATGGTCCTGGTGATCACAGCATCCTCTTCAAGTTCCCGAAGCTGCTTGGTCATCATTCTTGGGGTGACCATAGGGAGACGCTCCATAATCTCTGTAAAACGTAACGTTCCTGATTTAAGTTGCCAAATGATAAGTGCCTTCCATTTTCCACCAATTACCACAAGGGCAGCTTCAACAGGGCAGTGGTACTCATTTTCTTTCTGATTCATAGCATTTGATTGATACTAACTATACGTATCGTATCTGCAGTGTATTAATATAGTCACTACATATTGTATAGTTGAATTCTATGACAAGAAACAGCGTTTCAGACAAATGTAAGAGAATGCTATCTTCCAAGGCTGTCGGGAATAGTATCTCATTCTGTACTGAGGTGACGCCATGCCAGTGATCTCGGTCGAAATTGCACCACTTACAACCGAACTGAAAGAAGAACTGATCAGATCGCTCACTGAAACAGCTGCAGCGATCACAAAGATACATGAAGAGAGTTTTGTCGTAATGGTGAAAGAATACCCGGCCGATGCTATCGGTGTGGGAGGGACTCCCCTCTCAAAACGGCGATAAAATGGTTTCTGTCCCCATTTTTATCGGGAGCCCTCGTAAGGGGAACACCCTCATTCTTGCACAGGAGGCAGAGAAAGCACTCTACAGCAAGGGAATATCAACCGAAGTTATCATGCTTAATGATCTCTCTATCGCCGGGTGCCAGGCCTGTTATGCCTGCAAACAGGAGGTTACCAATGAATGCCCACTCCAGGATGATATGCAGCGGATCTACAAGCTCATCAATGGTGCTGACGGTGCCATCGTGGCAACACCGATCTACTTCGGTGGTGTTACTGCTCAAACCAAACTCTGGCTCGATCGTCTCTTCCCGTACCTGACAATGGATCTTGGCAGCCTTCTGCCACGGAAGATCCCGCTCACCTGTATCTATACACAGAACCAGCCTGATGCCTCCTACTTTACCGGTGCCATGAATGCCTTTGAATTTGCCCTCGGTCTGATCGGTTTCTCAACAAAAAACCGGGTTATCGGCGTCGACCTGGATACCGGTAATAAGCCGATGGCTACCGAGTATCCTGAACTCATGAGACAGGCCTGGCAGGCAGGTATCGATCTGATCCCCTGAACTGGTTAAATTTTTGAAAGATAAACATGACAAATATTCTGATTAATTCTGAATCCTGCTCCGGATGTGCTATCTGTGCCGGCGTATGTGCCTACGGTATCCTCGACATCGGGTCAGACGGAAAGATACTAGTTAAACCAGGAACTGAAGAGTTCTGCGGCAGATGTGGTCTGTGTGAGGCAATCTGCCCTGAAGGGGCGATCACGGTGTCGTATGAAAATGCAGGGCCGGTTCCTGATTTCTCCGGTGATCGGATCCCGACCTCCGGAGAGATGGCACGGCTCATCACAACCCGTAGATCAATCCGCGATTACCGGAAGGACCTGGTCCCAAAAGAGACATTTGAACAGATATTTGATATCATCAGGTATGCTCCGACCGGGATGAATGGTCAGTCTGTACAGTGGCTGGTCATATATGATCCTGATGAAGTTGCAACATTGGTTGCAAAAGTGATCGAGTGGGCCCGCGAGATTATCAGTACACATCCGGAAGAAGTTCTCGCACCGATCCTGCCTATCTTTGTCAGTGCGTATGAACATGGGCTTGACAAAATTTGTCATAGTGCCCCGCACGTGGTTATCGCACACAGCCCGGCAGAAAATCCCATCGGATTCGTTGATGCCATGATCGCTATGACACACCTTGATCTCATCGCACCAACATTCGGACTTGGCACATGCTGGGCTGGAATTGTACAGGGAGCTCTCAGGTCATCTACCGAGATCAGGAAGAGCATCGGTATCCCGGACGGGCATGTCCCGCATTATGCTATGATGGTGGGATATCCAAAGTACAGGTTCAGAAGAGTACCAAAGCGCAATACTGTGAAGGTAACCTGGAAATAATTATTTGATATGGCCGGTCGGTTGTCACATGCCTGATAATCCCGGACCCCTTATCCTCCTAATATATCCTGTATACATCAAAGTACTGACTCATCATCAGCGATATGGTTGGTATGTCTGATACTGAGTCCGACATCTTTGCCTGTAATCATAGATGAGGGGCTGACAGCCCCTGTTCTGATAAATTCTTCAATCAGAAACAGCCGAGCTGGCAGGCGCGGATCTTAATATTCTGCTCGTTGCAGAATTTTGCAATGTCAGATTTTGAGACACCGTACTTCTCAGAGATCTCAAATGCCCTGCCACAGGGGAGTTCTTTTGTTATACCTTCTTTCTCCAGAATGGATCTGATCTCCTCAGTGTTCATGTGTATATACTGCGTACATAGCGTGAAGAAAATTGTGGATCTCCCTATCCCAGGATTGATACGCTGATGAAGAACGGGAAAAAACAATATCAGATTCTACTTGTAAGTTCTCTTGCCGATCAGGCAGGAAGTCTGATTCACGAGGAGGTCTGGCGGCTGCTTGCCGGGAATCCCCAGTTTCAGGGAAGGTACCAGCACAGACAGTTTGATGAACGACTGATATATCTGGATGGACCATCGTTCTCCACCGATGCAGATATTATCATCTTTCTCTCCCGCCACGCAAGTAAAGAGCCGCGATCGGTGCTCACAGTCCATGTCACCGGTAACTATGGAGAAGCTGTATTCGGTGGCAGCCCGGGAACGCTCACTCCTGCTGCAACCGCTATGATGCATGCGATCATGAACCGCCTGGCCAGGGAAGTTCCTGAGGGATACGAAGTAACCTATGAGGCGACTCATCATGGTCCGACAAACCTGCCCGTTCCATCCTGTTTTGTCGAGGTTGGGAGTACGGAGCATGAGTGGCAGGATCGTAATGCTGCTGCTGCGGTCGCCCGTACGGTGATCGGTGCAGATCTTCAAGAAGTCGTTAACCTTGCAGGGTTTGGTGGGACCCACTATGCACAGCGACAGACCGAGATCACACTCACCACGAAGGGTGGTTTTGGTCATATCATGCCGACCCGGGATCTGGTTCATCTTGATCAGGCTATGTTCGATGCCATTATTTCCGGAACCTGTGCAGATGCCGTCTACATCGATAAAAAATCCGTATCTCGTGATGATATCAGGAGAATCGAAGAGTATGCTGCAAGGCGGGATATGATCGTGGTAGGGCAATCAGATCTGCAGAACATGCGGAACCTCTCGTTTCATGAGTACTGCAGCATCAGGAAACTGGCAGAAGAGATACTCTCTGGTTCCTCAGTTACAGTTCATGGCATTAACAACGGGAACTCTTTAACAACGGTAACAATCCCATCAGAGCTCATTGCGGAAGCAGCGAAAGTCGATTCTGATGGGTTATCTTCAGGCCTTGAGACTCTTCCGGTAGTTCATCTGTCCGGGAAGGGCATTGCTTATTACCCCACATTCATTACCAATCAGGAAAATGCCTCCTGGATTACGAATGAATTAATACATCTCTGCGTATCAATCTTACATAAGAACTGTACCTGCAGATTTGATGGGGACTGTCTGATCATCTCCAGAAAAAGGTTTGATCCAGGAAAAGCAGCAAATATTGGTATTTCTCCCGGACCTGCGTTTGGAAAACTTATGGCCGGCGAGACAGTGCTGCATGAGGGCAGGGAGATAACTTCTTCGATGGTGATGAGGGTGACAGAAAAGAGGATCTGCATACCGGGATGGGGCACATGATGAGATCAATTGTCGAAGAGGCATTAAACAGGGCTAAGGCAGAGAGTGAACCGCCGCAGAACAACAGCGATCTGGATGCGGTTCTCAAGTCCATGATGACCAAGATAGCGGTCATCGGTTGCGGGGGTGGGGGATCAAACACCATCAGCAGGATGCATGATGAGGGGATCCCTGGAACCACCCTGTATGCAGTGAACACCGATGCCATGCATCTTGCCACTGTCCGTGCTGATCATCGTATCCTCATCGGAAGGCAACGGACCCGGGGGCTTGGGGCAGGGTCATATCCTCAGGTTGGTGAGGAGGCTGCTCTTGAGAGTGAACACGAGATTCACCGGGCTGTCGATGATGCTGACATGGTCTTCATAACTGCCGGGCTCGGGGGGGGAACCGGGACCGGATGTGCTCCGGTGGTTGCCAAGGCGGCTCATGAAGAGGGTGCTCTGACTATAGCAGTCGTCACTCTTCCCTTCACGGCAGAAGGCGCCATCAGATCAGAGAATGCAGAAGCCGGACTTGAACGACTCCGTGAGGTTGCTGATACCGTGATTGTTGTTCCAAATGACCGTCTCATGGAGGTTGTTCCCAAGCTTCCCCTCTCTGCAGCGTTCAAGGTTGCTGATGAAGTGTTGATGCGGGCAGTCAAAGGTATCACCGAACTGATCACAGTGCCCGGTCTAGTGAACCTCGACTTTGCTGATATACGGGCAGTTATGGAGAAGGGGGGCGTTGCCATGATCGGGATGGGTGAGAGTGACACCACTGACAAGGCTGCTGATTCTGTGCGCAAGGCCATCAGATCCCCCCTACTGGATATCGATATATCGGGCGCGACATCTGCCCTCGTCAACGTCACCGGCGGTGCAGACATGACCATGGCAGAGGCAGAGGGGGTTGTAGAAGAGGTATACAACCTGATTGACCCTGATGCACGTATCATCTGGGGAGCCCAGATCGATAACACGATGCAGGGTACGATCAGAACTCTCCTGATCCTGACCGGCGTACGGTCGCCACAAATATATGGGAGAAATGAGAAAAGTAACCCGAAATTTCAGAGACACTTTGAGATAGACTTTCTGAAGTGATATCATATGGAAACCCCTAAGATAAATCTAAATCTGAATGAAGAACTCTTTCGCAAATACTGGCGGGTTCTGAAACTTGCACGCTTCCCGAAGCGCGATGAATATACCAAGATCGCCCTCGTGGCAGCAGCCGGTGTGCTGGTTGTCGGACTGTTAGGTTTCATTGTATACCTGCTCTTTGTATACCTCCCGCACTGATCATGGAGACTGAACCTCGCCTCACCCGAATCTACGCGGTCAAGACGACAAACCGGGCTGAGCGTAGTGTAGCAGACAACATTGACAAGGCAGTCCGGGACATCCGCAATACGATCAAGGTTATGTCAGTCATCGCCCCGGATGAGCTGAAAGGGTATGTCCTCGTCGAGACAACAGAACCTCTCGCGCGCGTTCAGGAACTTATGGAACAGGTTCCAAGTGCGCGTATTGTCCTGCCAGGTGCAACCTCTCTCGAAGAGGTCGGTCACTATCTGACACCAAAACCGGCAGTAAGCGGTATTGATGAAGGGACAATTGTTGAACTGATCGCCGGGCCGTTCAAGGGTGAAAAAGCGGTTGTAAAGCGTGTGGACGCTTCAAAAGAGGAGATTACTGTTGAACTGTACGAGAGTGTTCTTCCAATTCCGATCACAGTCAGAGGCGATCACGTCAGAATAATTGACCGTGGCGAGGATGATTAATCCCGTACTCTTTTTCCACAGTTCGCAAAGTATTTTTATTCTTATCCTTCGACCTTAATGAACCCAAAAGGGCATACCATGCCCCATCAGGGTGATAACAATGGCAGATGTGGTCGAGGTACTAGTACCCGGTGGAAAAGCCACTGCAGGTCCACCACTTGGACCTGCACTAGGCCCCCTCGGTATCAATGTCAAAGCTGTTGTTGACGAGATCAACAAGAAGACTGCAACCTTCAACGGGATGCAGGTTCCTGTCCGTGTCGAGGTGGATGCGAAGAAGAACTTCACCATCTCGGTAGGTATTCCGCCAACAACCGCCCTCATTATGAAAGAGGCTGGCATTGAGAAGGGTTCAGGAGAACCCAACACCAAAACCGTGGGGAACATTCCACTGGAGGCCGCTGTCACGATTGCCAACATGAAACTGGAGTCCATGCTTTCATATGATCTCAAGAACGCCGTCAAGGAAGTTGTTGGGACCTGTGTCAGTCTTGGTGTCACTGTTTCAGGCAAAAAGCCCAAAGATGTCATAGCTGAGATCAACACGGGCGTTCATGACGCGGTTCTCAAGGGATAGGTTCGCTATGAGCCATAGAAGATCGTGCTAAAATTCACGGTCGCAGAACTATGGAGGAACGTAATGGTAGAGAAGAGCGTCATAATTGACGCGATACAGAAGGCTAAGGAGACGGCGCCTGAACGGAAGTTCACTGAGAGTGTCGATATAACTATCAATCTGAAGAATATCGATATGTCTCAACCGAAAAACCGTATTGACGAGACAATTCTCCTTCCTCATGGAAATGGCAGCAAGGCCAAGATCTCTGTCCTCGGTAGTGGTGATATTGTCACCCAGGCCAGAGATGCAGGTGCTGAGCTGATCATGGGCCCTGACGAGATCGAAAGACTCGGAGGAGAGCCCCGTGAGGCAAGAAAGGTTGCATCAGAATACCGGTTCTTCCTTGCAGAGACAAAGGTAATGGCCCTTGTCGGTCGCTGGCTCGGTCCGCGACTCGGTCCACGGGGTAAAATGCCACAGCCAGTTCCGGACGGAGTAGACATCCGCCCGATTGTCGAGCGTCTTCGTAACTCAGTACGGGTTCGGACGAAAGACAAGATGGCCTTCTCACTGAAGGTCGGAACAACGGCAATGTCTGATGAACAGATTGGCGAGAATATCGACGCGGTACTCAAGCGTGTTCTGGACAGACTTGAATCAGGTGAGTTCCAGGTCCGCTCGGTCTATGTCAAGACCACCATGGGTCCGGCAGTTAAGGTGATGTAAGAATGCCACTGTACACTGCACACCTTCCCAAGTGGAAAAAGGACGAGATCTCTGAGATCAAAAAGCTCTCGGAAGAGTACAAGCTTACCGGCCTCGTCGATATGTACGGTATCCCCGCACGTCAGGTGCAGGACATCCGTCGCAATCTGAAAGGCAGGGCAGAACTTCGAATGACGAGAAACACCCTGATCGAACACGCCCTCGGAGAGATGGGCGGGGAGATCAAGGATCTCGGTGGCAAGCTCGACGGACACTCTGCACTCATCTTCACGAATGTCAATCCTTTCAAGCTCTACAGTATGCTTGAGAAGACCAAGACGAAGATGGCTGCACGTCCGGGTGAACTCGCACCAACCGATATCGTCGTCGAAAAAGGTCCAACCAGTTTCAAACCAGGTCCGATCGTAGGAGAACTCCAGCAGGCAGGTATCCCGGCAGCCATTGAGGCAGGCAAGGTTACCATCCGTGAGACCAAGACGGTCGTCAAGGAAGGCCAGGAGATATCAAAGAAGCTTGCAGACGCCCTTGCCAAGCTGGATGTCAAACCGATGGATGTCGGTCTGCTCCTGCAGGCAGCCTTCTTTGAAGGTACAGTCTACGAGTCTGATGTCCTTGCGATCGACGAGGTTGCGTTCTACAACAACATCATCACCGCTGCTAAACAGGCATTCAACCTCTCACTCAACGCTTCAATCCCGACAAAGGATACTGCAGCTGACCTGCTTACCAAGGCAGTTCGTGAGGCACGTAACGTTGCAGTTGAGGCTGCTGTTGTCAGCGACGATGTCATGGATGCAATCATCGGAAAGGCACAGTCACAGGCTATGGCACTGCAGTCTGTGGTTCAATGAAACTGAGTAATATCGTCATACGCAAATAATTATAGGTGAACAATAAATGGAGTATATCTACGCTGCACTCCTCCTGCACAAGGCAGGTAAGGATGTCAACGAATCCGCAGTTCAGGCAGTTCTCTCTGCCGCTGGTATCGCAGTTAACGAATCCCGTGTAAAGGCACTGGTAGCAGCACTTGATGGAGTCGACATCGAGGACGCTATCAGCAAGGCAGCAGTTGCACCAGTCGCTGTAGCCGCAGCAGCACCAGCAGCAGGCGCAGCCCCCGCTGCAGCAGAAGAGGAGCCAAAAGAAGACAAGAAGGCAGAGGAAGAGAGCGGTATGGCAGGGCTTGGTGCCCTGTTCGGATAAACCTCTCTTCTTTTCCTGAAATCCCGGTTATTCTGAACTTTTAAAGTTGCTATCTATAATCAGTGTCTATTTTTAAAGCGTCTGTTTTTAATTATCCTGATCTCTGGTGTGTTTGTGAATCTGGAAAAAAAGAAGGTGGTTACTGTGCGGTCTTTGGTGTTGTCAGTTTTTCTCTGATTTCTGATCCGAATACCGGGTCCTGAAGTTCAGGACGTGCCATCATCGTCTTGATGTACTCCTGTTTAGCAGATTCAAACTGTGCCTCGCTCATATCTGCCTTCTTCTGATCCATGTAACTCCGCAGGTCATAGAATGCATACCTTCCGTCGCTGCTCATCAGGGGTTTGATTCCGGTAAGAGTGGTGATGGCATCTTCTGTTTTTCCGCCGCCATCGGCATATCCATATCCGTCAACAAGCAGTCCGGAAAACCCGGTGGCAAAGAGATGACCCATCATATCTTCAGGTGAAGAAGCACAGACTGCAGTCTGCCAGTTATCCCAGAATCTTCCTTTCATGGTCGGATAACTCCACTTCAGGGTATGGGTATGCAGATATGGTTTCAGGCTGTCAAGGCCTTTGATCTTACCCGGGGGGTTGGAGTTTGGAAATCCTCCGATATCGGGGAGTATGAAGATTGATGATCCGGCAGGCATCTTCTCTTCTATCTGGCCAAAATAGTCTGCCTGCATCTGAAACTCTTTCTCACGATCTGAACCTGCAGTCAGTGCATATCCGGCTGGAACCTGGTCAAAGATACCAAATGTAAGGAGAGCCAGGAGCAGGATGAGAAATACCGGACAGAAGAGATGCTGTGTCCTGTACTGCTCGAAGATCAGTTGCAGCAGTAGCAGCACTGTCAGGATAGCAAAGAAGGCGATATAGAGGCTGATGCGGTTGTAAGAATGGACCTCCGGAAATACCTGTGCAATGATTGCAGAGATTCCACCGATGGTTCCGATAAATATCGATGCGATGGTGAGCAGTGAGAGGTGATCCACCAGTGTGGCCCTGTTTGCGAGCCGTGCCTGAATAAGTGGGAATCCTCTGAGAAAGATCCACCCGAGCAGGATGACAAGTCCGATGCTCCCGATTATACCGAGCGATGCACTCACGTTCTCATTCACAAGTGGGCGGTACTCTGTATACTTCTGGGCAATATCGGCAAGGAATGGGATCCGATGCCCCTGGGCCGGGAGCAGCAGCTGAATCAGTTTCATCCCCCAGGTTTCTGACTCAAATGCGTACCGGTATGACATCACAAATGACGGCCCGTTGAAGAGTCCGTACACGAGCGAGGGAAGTTTATTGAGAAGAATGCCTGCAATCAACACAACACATGCTATTGCCCCGTTGAGAAAGTCAGCGGCATGATAGGTCCGTGAGTATGCCCAGAGAACCCCAACTGCGAGGAGCAGGAGACCGAAGTATCCGTAGTAAGAATGAGTTGAGGTGATGAGCAGGATCACTGCTGCTATCAGGCCCTTGTGAGTGAGAGTAATTCCTGACAATAAGCCGGTTCTTCCCTGACGGAAGAAGAGTGGCTCTCCCTGGCACACCCAGAGGATCACCAGCACCATCAGGGGAATCATGTAATAGGATATCAGATTGTAGTGTCCGATCCGGTAGAAGTGATAATACAGGAACGAGAAGAGCAGGCTACCAAACACCGCGATTGGGTATGATATCCTGAGTTGCCTGAAGACATAGAGTGAACAGAGCGCAGTCAGGAAGAAACCGAGGATATAGTATACATTCATCACCACGGCATAGTTGCCTGAAAAGAGACTGAGGATCTTCATAATCAGGAGATCAAGGTTGCTCCCGATTGCGTAGTCATACATCTCAAGGGTTCCGGGCGCCCCGGTCATCGGGTTCTCAAACCACCAACCGTTCTCAATGGTTGTCTTTACAAGAAGATTGTACTCAAGACCATCTCCATCATAGGTATAGGGTACGTCGAGCCGTGCACCGTTCATCAGCCCGAGTGTCCAGATAAGGTAGAATGCACACAGGATGATCAGAACTGCTGACCAGATGACCTGGCTCTGGGTAATTGAAGGCAGGGGATTATTTTTCACGTGTTTCCCACCGTATTAGAAGAATTGTTAGCCGTAGCCCGTCATATAGCCTTTGCTCTGGCAGATACCATTCAGAATAATCTCTGGCCCCCGGGGTATGGTCTGGAGAATATTGCCTGACGTAGATTTACCTGATGCAGATCGTTTGTGCATTCTGTAGCTTGGCTTTGCACTCGTCGCAGAGCCAGGATTTTTTATGATCCAGATCATCAAGGCATCCAGGGTTTGCCATAACACAGCGTTCATCTAAAGTACAATGCTCAAGGCCGAAAAGATGCCCTATCTCGTGTGCACCCTCGGAGACGATCCGATCACACAGTACTTTATCGTCGGCTGGAAGATCCCAGAACTCATTCCTGAGCCTGGCTGCCGATACCACTGCTGATCCTGTCCTGGGACGTGCAAGCCCGAAGACGTACCGTGATGCGGGCCTGAAGATATCGTCATTGATCACTAGGAGGAGGGGTGCTTCGATATTGTTCCTCCGCTTGTAGGTATCAATACAGGAGAGGATGGCAGTAGCATCAAACTGATGCCTGCTGATAGAAAATCCGTTATAGAGGAGAGGATTGGTAAATACCTGCACCGGGATATCCAGGATCTGGGTGATGGTACGTCCCACCGGGATCTCAAGGCCCTGTGGTGCTCCCCGATCCCAGAATATTTGGATATCCATTCCCAATAATCTGAGTAATGAGCGGGTATAAACATATTGAGACGTCAATTGCCCAATATATTGCGGGGCGATACCGCTCAGTGCTTGAGATCGGTTCAGGTCATAACACCCATGCTGCTGAGTTGATCCAGCGAGCAGGGGTATCTGTGACCTGCAGCGACCTTACAATTCCACTAGGAATCCTGTTGGTTCCATTCATGGTTCTCGATGTCTGTGCGGTTAATGAGAGCATCACAGATGTCGAATGCATCCTTGCCATCAGGCCGATAGAAGAGATGATGGGACCTCTCATCAGGTTTGCATCCCGGTGTGACGCCGATCTGCTGGTGTATCATCTTGGGTTTGAAGGATATTCTCACCCACACCGGATCATCGACTGCGGAGTGCCCCTTTGTCTGTATGTTACCCGCCAAAGCTGAAGAGCGTGGATTGTGATGGTGATTTCTCTGCTTTTCCGCTCTTCTCTTCTGGTGTTTTTCCTGTATTCTGCTCTTCCTTGAGATCTGCAGATGTCTGCTCCTCTATCTTCGCGGGAGCAGCTGGAGGGAGAGGTGCCTGTTTCTCTGCGATTTTCCTCGCTTTTTGTGCTGTCTTTGCCTCCTCTTTCTGTCTCTTTTTAAGTTCTTTCTCTACCTCTTTCCTGCGATCCTCAATCTTTTTGATAACAGATTTAGCGATCTCTGAATCCTGTATCAGGAGGTCCAGTTGATCAAGATCAAGTGAGAACTCTTCCGCGTATTCGTCAGGGTTCTGTTGTGCAAGGAATGAGACCGGCATCAGGTACCCGCTCCGGACCGTACCTGCAGCCATATGCATGGTCCTGCCGAGTCGTGAGAGGAGTTGTTCACGCGCTGACTTCTGCCGCTTAGCTGTGGACATCCGTCTCCATCGCTCGGGGGGCATGATCTTCATGTACCCTCCCGATCCACAGGCTGCGTCGTTCACCCCGAGAAGCATAGTTGCGGTTGCGTACCGCCAGAGGGTATAATACTGGCTCCTGAAAGTCCTGCCTAAATATTCATCCGCTCTTGATACCGCCTGATATGCCCTGCAGATGGCAGCCTGATCTTTCATGAGCCCGATATTGCCCTCAATCCATTGCATCTCGGTATCCGGTGTCTCATCCACCTCAAAGGCGATATCTGTCAGGGGACGTGAAGGGTTCTGGTGCAATGTGGCAGCAACCAGATCAAAAATTGTAGACCTGTTATCTTTGCGTGATGTCGCGAGGTCATCTTCCTTAAGCTCTGATCTCCCGATTGTGGCTGCAAAGAGCATGGTGACTGCTGACCTGATATCCCCGCCTGCCCTGTCTGAAATATCGCTGAGCGCATGTATATCACAGGAGATCTCCTCTTTGATGCAGATCTCTTTCAGCCTGGGTGTTATGGTCTTTGCCTGGGCAGCCCTGAACTGAACTTTCATACAGAGCGACCTGATGGCGCTATCAAGTCCGTAGAGATCGTTGGCAATGAGGATGATCGGCTGACTTGCTTTTTTTATGACGTCAACTATGGCTCGTGCTCCGCCGCGGTCTGCATTACCCTGCAGATTATCTGCCTCATCAAGAATGATCAGTTTTCTTCCTGATCCAAGCAGGGAACCTGTGCTGGCACTTGTGCCGGCAACACGTTCGATGACAGATTTGGTCCGCTGATCACTCGCATTGAGTTCAACAACCTCCCAGTTCATGTCGGTGGCAAGTGCATTGGCCGCTGATGTCTTTCCGATCCCGGGTTTGCCATACAGGAGGAGTGCCTCTGAGTCTGGTGTCCAGGTCTGCGCCCAGGTAACCATCTGGCGTATGGATTCTTTATTTCCGACCAGGTCAGCAAGATGCCGTGGACGATATTTCTCTGCCCAGTCCATTCCTGATCCATTCAGCATGGCACCAGATAAAGCGCTCCTCCAGGGGATTGCAGCGTCGCATGCCAGTGTTCTAACTGCGACATCTACCATTTCCTGAGGAAACATGCTAGAATCAGACAGTTTATTTCAGATGAGACAGAAACGGGAAAGAGAGCTTAGATGCCATGGGAGAGTACACCTGTTCCACCGAACTGATTGCCAAAGCAGTCAGGGAGTATGAAGGCGTCAGACGCAAGAGTGAGATCGGTGCGATGGTACATGATCTCAAGCTTGACTGTCCTGGTGTAATTGCTTCATTCGGAGAAGATGCTGCAGTTATACAAAATAATGGGGATGCCCTTCTCCTTGCTGCAGACGGTATCTGGAGCAGACTCATGGATGCGGATCCATACTGGGCAGGGTATTGTGCTGTTCTTGTTAATATTCACGACATAGCCGCAATGGGTGGACGTCCCCTGGCGATGGTTGATGTCTTTTCAATATCATCTGGTTCGATTCGTGATGCCGTTATTGCAGGGATGCGTGACGCATCAGCCCAGTTTGGTGTCCCGATAGTCGGCGGCCATCTTCACCCTGACACACCGTACAGTGTCATTGATATTGCAATTCTGGGTGTTGCACCTCTCGACGGGGTCATCTACAGCAGTACCGCACAGGCGGGTGACCTGATTGTTGTCGCCATCGATATGGACGGGAGGGTTCATCCTTCCTGCGCCCTGAACTGGGACAGTGCAACTCTACGGACAGCAGCTGAGGTTCGGGCACAGATCCATGTGCTTGAGGTGCTCGGTACTCGTCACCTGGTGACTGCCGGGAAGGATATCTCGAACCCTGGTATCATCGGGACACTCGGTATGCTTCTCGAGGTATCAGGAATGGGGGCACGAGTGGATCTTGCTGCTATTCCACGGCCAGATGACAGTCACAATATTCCCTTTGAGCAGTGGGTCAGGATGTACCCCGGGATGGGTTTTGTACTTACGCTGAAAGAGCAGCATCGCGATGAAGTTATCTCACTCTTCTCTGATGTTGGGATGACGGCGCAGGTCATCGGTACAGTGAATGACTCAAAGGATCTCAGAATTGTACATGGGGACGAAGACACAAGTGTGTTTGACTTCTCCGGGTGTGGTGGGATAACCCATCTGGGTTCAGAGGAGAGATGCACCAGGGTCTCATAGGCATTGGTGCTGCTGTTGATCCAGAACGGGTTGCCCGGAGTATCGCGAACTCATCTGTTGCAGACAACGTTGTCTGTTACACAGATCCTGACACTGCATCACACTTTTCTTTTCCCTGCCAGGTAAGAACAGCAGACTCTCCCGGGGAGATGTTGGTATCAGATCTGGCATCTGGTCAGATCGTTGCAGCGGTCAGGGGTACCCTTCCTGCCAGCAAGACCCTCTCAGCACTCAAACATGCATATGGTGTGCAGGATCTTGAACGAATTGTGCTCCTGGAGTCTGCAGCCGGAAAGCAGTTCTTCCTCGCCCCGGTTGGAATTGATGAAGGATGGACCATCAGCCAGAAGGTATCACTCATCAGAAAGGGAAAGGAGATAGCAGTCGGCGCAGGGCTCTCAGGCACCGTCGGTATCCTCTCTGGTGGACGACTCGGTGATGCAGGGAGGCATCCTGCAGTGGACCGGAGTATGGCTGATGCTGAACTTGTCGCACGAATCACCGGGGCCAGACACTATGAGATCCTGATCGAGGATGCTATCGCCGAATGCGGTCTAATCATCGCTCCTGATGGTATAACCGGTAACCTGATCTTCAGGACACTGCTCTATGCCGGGAAAGGGGCTTCGCATGGGGCACCTGTTGTAAATATCCCCGGAATCTTCGTAGATACTTCGCGCGTTAACCCAGATTATTCAAATGCCCTAAATCTGGCAGCATCGATGAGCTTCAGATAATCAGTGTAAAACTCCGAAATTTGCCGTGATTTATGGCAATTTAATTTTATGCGTCTGATTCCTGATCATCAGGAGTGGTGATGAGGAAAATTAAAAATCGTTTGATTGCATCGTTGAAATCCTTAAATTTCGATAAAATCTCGAAATGTTTATATAGATATCAATATACCTTTTTTTGAGGTAGAGGACTATGGCAGACTTACCTATTGCAGCAGTTGTAAGAATCGCAAAGAAGAACGGGGCTGAACGTGTGGGAAGCGATGCAGCAACAGCACTCGTTGATAAGGCTGAAGAATACATTGCAACCCTAACAAAGGAAGCAAATCGCCTTGCACAGCACGCAGGCAGAAAGACGATCAAGGATGAAGACGTCAAGATGGCAGCAGAGAATGCCTGACACATCCTCTCTTTTGTAATAGCGTTTTAATATCTGGCCTGGCTTCTGCTTTGACAGTCAGGTCTGGATGGGGATTTCACGGATCTTCCGTGTTTTTGTCTGTTATCTTTCGGAGATATTCCCCGCAGAAGTGATGCTTTTCTGTAGAATACAGGATTATCAGAGTACCCCTTTTGTACTTGGGATACTTCCGTTTGGATCAGTAATACGGGTTGCCTCATACAGAGTGACACCACATGCTTTGAAGAAAGCCTCGCACAGGTGATGATCTGATCGCCCTGTACCTTCGAGATGGAGCGTGATGCGTGCTGATGAGGCAAAGGATGTAAAGAAATGCTCAATCAGATACGGCTCCAGAACCCCTTCTACAGAACCACTGAATGAACCTGAAAAGACACAGTATGGTCTGCCGCTTATATCGGTAGTGACCATTACCCTGGCCTCATCCATCGGGATGATTGCATGGGCAAACCTCCTGATTCCTCTGCCCTCTCCGACTGCATCCCTGAATGCGGCACCAATGACGATGGCAATATCTTCAACGGTATGATGTGGCCCTACAGCCAGGTCTCCGTCTGCCTGGACTGAAAGATCAAACCTTCCATGCCTTCCAAATGAGTCGAGCATATGATCGAAGAACGGCACTCCGGTACTGATCTGGCATATCCCGGTTCCGTCCAGATTGAGATCGATCCTGATCTTTGTCTCTTTGGTCTCGCGTGAAACTGATCCTGTCCTCATGATGCCTCTAGTGCCTCTTCAAGCGTTATCTTTCCGGTATACAGTCCGGATCCTAAAACAATTCCTGCAGCGCCACAGTCCTTCAATGTGGAAACATCTGCAATACTTGTGATCCCTCCTGCAACGATGACCGGGGCCGTAACCCTGCTGGTGAGCAGCTTCACAGGCTCTGCTTCTATTCCCCTGCAGAGCCCCTCCACGTTCACGTTGGTATAAAGAAGTGAACCTGCCCCTTTTGAGATGAAGAGTTCAGCCCAGTCAAGATAATCTCCTGCCTGGCGTTCCCACCCGTCAACGACGATCTGCCCCTGTCTTGCATCTGCTCCTGCCATAATGCGATCTGAACCAAACTCTTCTGACAGAGTGACAAGGCAGTCCGGACTGTTCACCGCAAAGGTGCTTAGGATAACACGATCTATGCCGGTGTCGAGCCATGAACGTGCATCTTCAAGCGAACGGATCCCGCCACCGAGCTGGGTCTCAACACCTGTGTCATCAATGACTCTTCTGATCTGTTCTGCATTTGCCGCAGACGATCCGAATGCCCCGTCCAGATTGACGATGTGAAGAGCCTCTGCTCCTTTAGAGAGCCAGGTCCTGGCACAGGTGAGTGGATCCCCGTATGTGGTTGCGGACTCACGCTTTCCCTGGACAAGCTGCACACAACTGCCTCCAAGGATATCTACTGCAGGAAAGACCTTCATGGTTAATGGATCAGTCGTTCGATCGACATGACAAGGATATCTCTGGCCCCGGCCTGCTTGACCCTGTTGATCAGTTGGTACACCTTCTCTGCATCAACGACCACATGGACAGCAACCATATCCGGCCGTGATGCAACCTCCATAACGGTCGGCCCGCTCAGACCCGGAATGATATCACGGATCTGATCGAGACCGGATCTCTCCACGTTCATCATCAGGTAGCATTTTCCCCTGGCATTGATGACGCTCTCAAGGGCGAGGTGCACCTCTTCAATCTTCTCTTTTTTTGATACGCACGACTGCTTGTTCGCGATCAGAAAGGTACTGGTCTCAAGGACTGTTCCGATCACTTCAAGGCGGTTCTGCCGAAGCGTGGTCCCGGAACTGGAGAGATCAACGATAGCATCCGAGATCCCGAGATGAGGTGTAGCCTCACAGGCACCGCCGACAGGCACAATGATCGGTTTAATTCCGTTCTTTTTAAAGAACTTCCTGGTTATTGCCGGAAACTCGGTGGATACCCGCTTTCCATCCAGATCTTGAACAGTTTGGTATTGTGACTTCTCTGGCACTGCAAGTACAACTGTTGCTCTTCCAAAGCCCAGGTTGAGCAGTTCAGATACATCTGAACCACGTTCGACAACCATGTCATGTCCTGTGATTCCGAGATCCGCAACACCTGTTGCAACATACTCCGGGATATCGATCGGCCGTGCGTACAGGATCTCAATATGGGGATCCCTGGTTCTGGCAACCAGGGATCGATCACCGTTCTCAATGATGCCGAGCCCTGATCGCTCGATAAGATCCCTGATAGGCTCAGCTATACGCCCCTTGTTTGGGATGGCCAGGCGGATCGTCTGAGTACCCGTCGTACCTTCCTGTCCTGCAGGCTCTGAGGAAGCAACCATCAGAACGTCTTTAATTCGCCCTTGATCACACGCTCGGTGATCGAGGTGATATTCTCAAGACCATAATCGATGATCTCGTAGACATCTTTCTCGATATCCTTGAGGGTCACTCCGGACTCCGGAATGATCTGCACGCTGGCGATGAGTGGCTGGTCGATCGGCATCCCGATCTGGGAGAGAAGCCTGACCTGTATCTCTGAAAGACCATCTACCTTCTTCACACATTCGTGGGCGAGATCACTTGAGAGGAGGTTGTAAATCTTTCCGATATGGTTGATCGGATTCTTTCCTGATGTTGCCTCCATGCTCATCGGCCGGTGCGGGGTAATAAGACCGTTAGCCCTGTTTCCACGGCCAACAGATCCGTCATCACCCATCTCTGCCGAGGTCCCGGTTACTGTCAGGAACAGGCTGCATTCCTCGTCGCAGTCTGCGGTGTTGATTGATACCTCAACTGATCGCTTGGTACACTGCTTCGCAATTCTGGTAGCCTCTTCCTGAAGCCGTGACCGGTAGTCGACGTACTCTGAGAGTGAAGATACATACCGGTCCACCATGGCGCAGCAGATCGTGAGTTTAATTGAGTTGCCCTGGCGCAGACCCATGATCTTGATATCCTGACCATATGCCGGGTATTTTGGCCTCAGGGTGTTGTCGATGTATGAGGAGATCTCGCGGACACATGTCTCAATCTCTGAAAATGGTGCGAATGATACACCAAAAGATGTGTCATTTGCTCGTGGAATCATTCCATCTTCGGGCTTGAAGACGTCACGAAGATCGGTGGAACCGGTTCCGAGACGACAGTCCATGGTCACGTCGCGATCAAAGTCAAGTTCGGGAATGATTGAACGCAGGTAATCCTTTGCGGCCTTGAGTGCAATTGGTTCGGCAGGGATCTTCTCACCGTTGAACTCTTTTGTGGCACGGCCATCGAGGAGGATAAAGATCGGCTTTAATATTTTGCCCCCACCGAATGCGGGCTGTGATTCACCGGCAACGATCTCGCCCTGGTCTGTATTGTGGTGGAGAACGCCCCCTACCTGCTCGATGTAATTTTTGCAGAGGGCCTGGCTTATCGACTCTGCGATACCGTCAGCAATGCTGTCCGGGTGGCCGAGACATTTCCGCTCTACAAGCTCGATCTGTTGTTGTTCAAGAGGGGTCTGATTCAGTATGTCTATTGCAATGTTTCGTTTCATCTCAAACCTCTGATTTTGTAAACGATATGAACGCTTACCAGTACAGAATAGAGTACTCATTCGTGTTCAGGGAAATAATAGGTTCACCCCAGGCAAAGAAACTAAACTCCGATTCGGATATGAATTCCCTACAGCGCGAAGGTCTGCAGCGAATAATTGTCTGATCTCCTAATGATCTGAATAAGACAGGTACCTTTGATTGAGATTTTACTGGTAAAAAGAGGGAGTGTTTACTGTGCTGCGAGAATCTCTGCCGGTAGGATAAGTTCAAATCGGGTTGACTTTCCAGGGATACCTGTCTCTGTAATGCTCACTCCGAAGACAGCCAGTTCCCGCTCTGCGAGAAACAGACCAAACCCGTCACCTGATCCGAAGCCCAGGTCAAAAATTCTTTTCTTCTGTTCTGCCGGGATTCCTGGTCCGTCATCTTCGATCACAATAATCCCGCCACCTTCGTTCTTCTGAAACGAGATCTCTATCCCGGTTACATTAGAAGCGTGGTCTGGAATGTTCTCAAGGATCTTTACTATAGCTTGTTTGAATGTCTTATCACTGAAGATCTGCAGGTCCGGTGGTATGGCGATATGAACCGGGAGTCTGCTGCAACCCGCTTCGCCTACTGCCTCGGTGAAGAGCGATGCAAGTCTTGTCCATTCGAACTCAAGTAATCCTATCTTTTGGTATTCACGGGTGAAGATGAGTTTCTCCCTGATCCGCTCTGCTGCATTCTGCTCCTTTCCGAAGAAATCCTCCAGCATAGGATCTGTGATGAGATCCTGTGAGAGTTCGAGGTAACCAAGGATGGCTGTCAACTGGTTGAGTATATCGTGGCGGACCTTGGAGTTGAGAGTATTCCATGCATCTACTCCCTTTCCGAGGAGGTGCCATTCGAGAGGGAGCGTTGAAGACCATAGCAGACTGCCTGCTGACTCAACCGATCCGTCGGGATTGTACGTAAGTCTGCACAGGTCTTCGACCCATTGAATACCTGACGGGTGGCGGAGCCGGTATCTCATGGTCACTTCTGACCTTTTCTGCATAATGGCTGCGCCGAGTTTGCGTGTGACGAGATCCCTGTCCTCTTCCAGGATTGCAGCGATGAGATCAGATCCGCCTTTTGAAGAAATACCCATCTTTTCTGCATTCTCAGAAGCAGAAGTTATCCTCCAGATATCTGTCGGATTGCGGAGCAACGCTATGACTGGCCCTTTTTGATAGAGTTCGTCAATTGTTATCATGCGCACCCCGCGTCATATCATAGTGGTATGGTTGACTCATCCTATCTATGTTCCTGATTGAGTTCCGGTCACCTGGTTATTATGTAGAAAGAACCTGCCTGACTGCATCCCTGATCTGGGGCAGTGATATCCGGCCGATTGGGAAGAGTTTCCGATTGAGTAGTATCATCGGGATTGCAGGATGTTCTGCCTCGTAGAGTTCCCTGATATAATCAGGAACATCATCATCAATGAGGGTGAGTTGCACCGTGATCTCATCGTCAGGAAACTCTTCTTTTAATTTTGCACGTAATGCTTCGGTAGCAGGTATGAGCCCATTGGATGGTTTGCAGGCAGAAAGTCCGCAGCTTCTGTCATCATCACAGGGAAAGGGTGAGCATTCAGAGTCACGGTATCCCACAACCTCTACAGTTACAGATTTCACAGGATCATATGGATCAAAAAGGAAGATAAGTCATGCCGATCCGGATCGGCTATGACAGGAATATCTCAAAACGGTCTTTTTTTGCCTTACAGATCGGACAGACCTCAGGCGGGGCATCACGTGCTGCCAGGTATCCGCAGACTTTGCACCTCCACACCGGATATGAGAGGTTTCCTGGTTTCAGGGTTGCTGACACTTCTTTCATTTTCCGTTCGCTGCGTGAAGGCCTGCGTTCGGGAATGGCAGGGGCACCTGTCCCTGCTGCTATCATCTCACCGGTCAGGTACAGTCCGCAGTAACATGCACCAAACTCTGAGAGATCAGAGTCGCGATAATCACAAGGACAGATGATATCCCGGTCATCATCGATCGTACCGAATGACAGGCGACACGGGCATGCCTCATACCCATACCTTCCCTTGTTTACCAGCAACCCCTCAATGAGACCCTTGGTCATTGAGAGATCAGGGTTCAGGTGATACCCTCCCCGCTCGGCGTCCCTTACGAGTTCCTGGTACCTGCGTTCCACGTCAGGGATTACCTCTGATCCGGTCATTATGCCAGCGCCTCTTTGATCTCGTCTTCTCTTGATCCGATGATTGTGCGTGATCCGTTTATAACCATGGTCGGGAATGAACCACGTGGATTGTACTGTTCAACCTCTTTCAGTACTTCATCCATCTCGGCACGGGAGAGCTGATCAACATAGAGATAATCGTATGCAACCCCTAACTGATTCAGAAGTTCCCGTGTTCTTCTGCAATGACCACAGGTGCTGAGAGCATACAGCATGATCTTCCCTTTGTCTTTTCCATCTATGTGTACCGGCGTTATGACCATCGGCTTCCCTCATAGCAGTATCAGGGCACGATATATTTACCCGTTGGGGTTTTCAGTGAGTCTGATTGCTGATATGATTGCATCATGATGAAGAACACTGCCCGGGAGAGTTCACAAAAGCAGGGGAAAAAGCCCCGAGTGCTGCTTTTTTTTGATACCGAAACGACCGGGCTTCCTTCACGCGACCGAAAGGTCAGATCGGATCCACTCTCGTGGCCAAGGCTGATCGAGCTGGGATGGATTCTCATGAGTGATGACGCAGTCTGTCTTGAAGAACAGAGCCTTATTGTAAAGCCTGTTGGGTTTGAGATCCCTTCTGCTGCTACAGACATTCACGGGATATCGACTGAAGATGCCCTCCTGACAGGAATGCAGGTTACTGAAGTACTTGATCGGTTCTGCAGTTCTGCGCGGAAGGCTGACCTGTTTGTTGCCCATAATCTCTCGTATGATATCAGAATCCTCCTGACTGAACTGATCAGGCTGGATAA